>NZ_JCBANG010000001.1:0-227604 GCF_059760905.1 Achromobacter sp. 1011811831 | reverse complement strand
ACGCTGGCCCGCGCCTCGGCCGCGGCCGCCGCGCGCAAGCCGGCGGCCGAGTCCGCCAATCCCGCCGACGATGCCGAGGCGCTACGGCGCAGCCTGCGGTCCGTCACCCCGATCAAGCGCGACGCCCGCGTCGAGCACAAGCCCGTGGCGGCGCCCGCGCCGGCCCTGCGCCGCGCCAACGCGCTGGGCGAGACCCCGACCCGCGCCGACGCCGGCGTGTCCGACGGCGGCGAAGTCATCCATCTGCTGTCCGAGGGCGGCACCGCCTTCGTGCGCGGCGACGCCGCACCCGACACGGCGCGCAACCTGCGCCGTGGCCAGTGGCGCGCGGGCGCCGAACTCGACCTGCACGGCCTGCGGGTGGAGCAGGCCCGCCATGCCCTGCTGTCCTTCCTGGATGAATGCCAGGAACACGGCATCCGCTGCGTGCGCATCGTGCACGGCAAGGGCTACGGCTCGGAGGGACTGGAGCCGGTGCTCAAGGACAAGGCCCGCACCTGGCTGGTGCAGAAGAACGAGGTGCTGGCGTTTTCCGAGGCACCCGAGCGCGAAGGCGGCGCCGGCGCCCTGCTGGTGCTGCTGCGCCAGGCCGAGGGAGGACGCAAATGAAATGGCTGTACCTGGCCGTGGCCATCCTGGCCGAGATCGTCGCCACCAGCGCCCTGAAAAGCTCGGACGGCTTCACGCGGCTGCTGCCGTCGGTGGTGACGGTGTTCGGCTACGTGGTGGCGTTCTATTTCCTGTCGCTGACGCTGCGCGAGGTGCCGGTCGGCATCGCCTACGCGATCTGGTCGGGCGTAGGCATCGTGCTCATCTCCATCGTCGGCGCGCTGGTCTTCAAGCAGCACCTGGACGCGCCGGCAATGATCGGCATGGGCCTCATCATCGCCGGCGTGGTGGTGATGAACGTCTTCTCGAAGTCCGTTTCCCACTGAGCCCCACGCCAGCCTGCCCGCGCTAGTGTGCTGTCCCGTAGGTACGTGCGCATGACGAAATTCATCCATAGACGTCAGGGCTAGGCGCAAACCGCAGCGATACCCGTAGGTATCGCGAGGATTTGCAACGACGCCATGGCGGCTAGGGGTGGATTTCGTGCGGGCGTATCTGCGGGACAGCACACTAGCCGTTCCCGGCCGGTGGCGTGCCTCCGCCCGGCTGGCGCAGGTAGTCGACCAGCGCCAGCGTGGCCCGGTCGGGCGGCGGCGTCAGCAGCGACACCACGATGATGGTCAGGAAGGCCACCGGCGCGCCGAACACGCCAGCGGCGATGGGCTGGATGCCCCACCACAGCGTGATCGGCTCGCTGCGCGAGATGCCCAGCACCCATTCGCGCAGCCAGGGCTGGGTGTGCGTCATGTAGGAGAACGTGACCAGCAGCCCCGCCGCCATGCCCAGCGTCGCCCCCCACTTGTTCGCGCGACGCCAGAACACGCCCATGACCAACGCCGGGAAGAAGGACGAGGCGGCGAAGGAGAAGGCGGCGGACACCATGAACAGGATGTCGGCCGGCTTGCGCGCCGCGACCCAGGCCGCGCCGAACGCCACCGCCAGCAGCAGGATCTTGGACGCCATCACGCGCCGCGCCGCCGGCATGCGCGGCGATACCACCCGGTACCACATGTCGTGCGACAACGAGTTCGACAGGGTCAGCAGCAGGCCGTCGGCGGTGGACAGCGCGGCGGCCAGCCCGCCAGCGGCCACCAGCCCGGAAATCACATAGGGCAGCCCGCCAATCTCCGGCATGGCCAGCACCACCACGTCCGCCCCCATGCTGATCTCGCCCAGCTGCACGATGCCGTCGCGGTTGACGTCGGTCACGTCCAGCAGGTTGCTGTCGACCGCGCTCCAGGCGTGCACCCAGTTGGGCAGGCTGAGGAAGTTGGAGCCGACCACCTGCGTGTAGACCTCGTATTTCACCAGCAGGGCCAGCGCCGGCGCCATGAAATACAGCAGCAGGATGAACAGCAGGGACCAGCACACCGAGCGCCGCGCCTCGCTCACCGAGGGCGTGGTGTATGAGCGCATCAGGATGTGCGGCATGCCGGCGGTGCCCAGCATCAGGCACAGCACCAGCGCCAGGAAATTGGTGCGCATGTTGCTGCGCTCTTCCGCGTCCTTGGCCGGAAACGGCTCGGCATGCGGCGTGGGCGGCGCGGCGCGCGCCTCGAACAGGGCCCTGGACTGCGACCAGGCCGCGCGCGCCTCCTCGGCATTCGGCGGATAGGAGGCCAGTTCGCGCTCCAGCGAGCGGATCTCCACCATGGGCGCGTCGGAGGCGTTGAGCTGGGCCAGCCGGCTGCGCAGCTTGTCCTTCTCCAGCGTCCAGGACTCGGGCAGCGCGGCGATGCGCTGGCCCATCTCGTCGGCCCGCTCCTGCCAGATGCGCCGTACCTCGATCTCGCCGGTGTCGTTCAGCAGATAGCTTTCCTTCTCGGCCACCTGCTGCAGCACGATGCCGGCCGAGACCTGCGGCACCGGCGTGCCGGTGTGCTTGACCGACAGCCACACCACCGGCACCAGATAGGCGATCACCAGGATGATGTACTGCCCGACCTGGGTCCAGGTCACCGCCCGCATGCCGCCCAGGAAGGAACAGACCAGCATGCCGCCCAGCGCCACGAAGATGCCCAGTTCGAACGAGATGCCGGTCATGCGGGTGGTGATGATGCCCACGCCGTAGATCTGGGCGACCAGATAGGTGAAGGAACACAGGATGGCGCAGGCCACGCCGGCCAGGCGCGGCAGGTTGCCGCCGTAGCGCGCGCCCATGAAATCGGGGATGGTGTACTGGCCGAAGCGGCGCAGATAGGGCGCCAGCAGCATGGCCACCAGCACGTAGCCGCCGGTCCAGCCCATGATGTAGGCCAGCCCGCCGTAGCCGGTCAGGTACAGCGTGCCCGCCACGCCGATAAAGGACGCCACCGACATCCAGTCGGCCGCCGTGGCCATGCCGTTGTAGATGGCCGGCACGCGCCGTCCGGCGACGTAGTACTCGACCTGGTCAGAGGTGCGGCAGACGATGCCGATGCCGGCGTACAGGCTCACGGTCACCAGCAGGAAGACGTAGCCGATCCAGTTGCGCGGCATGCCCAGGATCTCGGCCAGCGCCATCAGCAGGATCAGCAGCGCGAAACCGGCCGTGTACAAGACATAGATGCGCCGCAGCCGCAAGCTGAATTCCTGCGGGGTGTCTCCGCTGAAGAACGGCATCAGCGGTCCCCCTCGCGCTCGGCGCGACGGTCGGCTCGATTCATCACCCCGGCGTAGACCGCGATGATGATCAGGTAGGCCAGCGGCGCGCCATAGGCCGCCATCCAGTACGAGAATGGCCAGTTGAGGAAGTCGAAGGACAGGCCGCGGGCGAAATACGAGGGAATGAAGGTCAGCCCGGCCCAGAGCGCGAGCAATAGCGCGATCAGCCGCAAGTTGCGGCGCCAATAGGGACTGGAGGGGAATGCGGGGGGAACGCGGGATTCGGGCATAGCGAGTTTTGACAACCTGGCCTGAATATCGCGAAACGCGGCGCCCGCCGCGCCGGAGCAAGCAATTCCGGACGCTTTAAGCGACAACGGCCGGCACTGCCTGGTGCCAGCCGTTGTGCGTTTTGCTTTTTTGAGTACTGCTTTACTTTTTTTATGTACCGGTGCCGCCGGTCTCGTGCCCATGATGCAGGGCTTGTCTCCTCACCTGCATGGGACGAGATTCTGCACCAGACGCGGGATTGTCACACTAGGGGAATGCCCTAATTCGGCGCATTCATTTACATATAACCGGCACCACAATGGTGCAAATCACCCAACCCGTCCCAACCCTTGGGATTTTTTCGGATGCCCGCGAGCCGGCGTCCGTTTACGGCCTTGCCGCAAGACCCGGTTTGCGGCGCCCTCCCCATCCTGGCGCCGCCGCGCCCGCATCCGGGCGCGCCTGGCTGCCACGCCCCGCCACGGGGCGGTCCGCGCCGGTTTTTATATCCCGTTTACACCCGCCAGCCAAAGCTATACCCCGTTTTTACCCCCCGCTCCGTAACCTGCCGCTGTCCTGATTGGTCATTGCGCCTGCGCGGCCCGCATCCCCTTTTGCCGCGCACGGCCCGACGCACGCAGGGAGCGACGCTCCCGGGAGGAAAGAACGTGGATGCCATCTATATCGCCATCTTCGCCGTCATGGCCGGGCTGACTTACGCCCTGCTGGGATTGTGCGCAGCCCTGTCTTCGGGAGACCAATCATGAGCTGGCTCTACTGGCTCAGCGGCCTGACCGCGGCCGCCCTGTTCGTGTACCTGTTGGTCGCCCTGTTCAAACCGGAGAAGTTCTGATGAACGCCCAATACATCGGACTGCTCGTGCTCTATCTGGCAGTCCTGCTCGCCCTCGCGCCATTTCTCGGGCGCTATATCCGCATCGCCATGGAGGACGGGCAGTCCCGCTGGACCGCCTGGGGCCGTCCGCTGGAACGCATCATCTACCGTTTGTCCGGCATCGATCCGCAGGCCGAGATGGGCTGGAAGCGCTACGCGCTGGCGGTGCTGGCCTTCAACATCCTCGGCATCATCGCCGTCTACGCATTGCAGCGCCTGCAAGGCATGCTGCCGCTGAACCCGGCCGGCATGGGTCCGGTATCGCCCGACTCCGCGCTGAACACCGCCATCAGCTTCGTCGCCAACACCAATTGGCAGGGCTATGGCGGCGAATCGACCATGAGCTACCTGACGCAGATGCTGGCGCTCACGGTGCAGAACTTCGTGTCGGCCGCGACCGGCATCGCCGTGCTGTTCGCGTTGATTCGCGGGCTGGCGCGCCATTGCAGCGCCACGCTGGGCAACTTCTGGACCGACATGGTCCGCAGCACGCTGTATGTGCTGCTGCCGCTGTCGCTGATCCTGGCCCTGGCGCTGGTCAGCCAGGGCGTGATCCAGAACTTCAGCCCCTATGTCGAGGCGCAGACCGTCGAAGCGCTGCACTACGACCAGCCGCGCGTGGACGCGCAGGGCCAGCCTGTGCTGGACGCGGCCGGCCAGCCGGTCACCGACCCGGCGGTCACGCAGACCCAGACCCTGGCGATGGGCCCGGTGGCCTCGCAGGAAGCCATCAAGCTGCTGGGCACCAACGGCGGCGGCTTCTTCAACGCCAACTCGGCTCATCCCTATGAGAACGCCACGCCGCTGGCGAACTTCCTGGAAATGCTGGCCATCCTGATCATCCCGGCCGCGCTGTGCTTCTCGTTCGGCGAGATGGTCGGCAGCCGCAAGCAGGGCATCGCGGTGCTGGCGGCGATGACGGCGCTGTTCGTCGCCTTCGCGATCAACGTCGGCTATTTCGAGCAACAGGCCAATCCGATGGCGACGCAGGCCGGCGCGGACAGCGCCCTATCGGCCTTCTCGCCCGGCGGCAACATGGAAGGCAAGGAAACCCGCTTCGGCATCGCCGCCACCTCGCTGTTCGCCACCGTGACCACCGCGGCGTCCTGCGGCGCGGTCAACGGCATGCATGACTCGTTCAACGCCATGGGCGGCGTGACGCCGATGCTGCAGATGCAGCTGGGCGAGGTGGTCTACGGCGGCGTCGGCTCCGGTCTGTACGGCATGCTGGCCTTCGCCGTCCTGGCGGTGTTCATCGCCGGCCTGATGATCGGCCGCACGCCGGAATACCTGGGCAAGAAGATCGAGGCCTACGACATGAAGATGGTGTCCATCGTCATCCTGGCCACGCCGCTGCTGGTGCTGGGCGGCACGGCGCTGGCCGTGTCGGTCAGCGCCGGCCAGGCGGGCGTGCTCAATCCGGGCATCCACGGTTTCTCGGAAATCCTGTACGCCCTGACCTCGGCGGCCAACAACAACGGCAGCGCCTTCGCCGGCCTGTCGGCCAACACGCCCTTCTACAACGTGCTGCTGGGCGCGGCGATGTGGTTCGGCCGCTTCGCCATCATCGTCGCCGTGCTGGCGATGGCCGGCTCGCTGGCCGCCAAGCGCCGCCTGCCCGCCGGCCCCGGCAGCATGCCGACCCACGGCCCGCTGTTCGTGGTGCTGCTGATCGGCGCCGTGCTGCTGGTGGGCGCGCTGACTTACGTGCCTGCACTGGCGCTTGGCCCCGTCGCCGAGCACCTGCTCCGCTAATGATGAAGCCCACCCCCGAAGCGCTGCGCGCTTCCCCCTCAAGGGGGCGCCGCTGCGGACCGGCAAAGCCGGATCCGCGGGTGACGCCCACCCCCGAAGCGCTACGCGCTTCCCCCTCAAGGGGGCACCGCTGCGGACCGGCAAAGCCGGATCCGCGCGGCCCCGCGAGGCGGCGAGCTTCTCCATGCTGCGGGTGGTTCGCCAGCGCCGCAGACAACTTGAACACCAACGGCTAGGAATGAAAATGGCCAAGATTGAAACTTCTACGACCGGCGCCGGAGGCGGCGCCGCCCGCGCCGCGTCCAGCGGCGCCCATGAACGCCAGTTCGGCATGTGGTCGAGCGCGCTGGTCGGTCCGGCGCTGCTGGACAGCCTGCGCAAGCTCTCGCCGGTCGCGCAGATGAAGAACCCCGTCATGTTCGTGGTCTACGTCGGCAGCATCCTGACCACGGTCCTTTGGATCATGGCGCTGCGCGGCCAGGCCGAGGCCCCGGCGGGCTTCATCCTGGCGATCACGGTGTGGCTCTGGTTCACCGTGCTGTTCGCCAACTTCGCCGAAGCCCTGGCCGAAGGCCGCGGCAAGCAGCAGGCCGCCACCTTGCGCGGCCTGCGCACCACCATAGCTGCGCGCCTGCTCAAGGGCTTCAAGGACGCCGACGCCAGCCGCGCCACGCCCGACGCCTGGCGCGGCCAGGCCGTCAGCCAGCCCTCCGGGCTGCTGCGCCGCGGCGACGTGGTGCTGGTCGAGGCCGGCGACACCATCCCCGGCGACGGCCAGGTGATCGCCGGCGTGGCGTCCGTCGACGAAAGCGCCATCACCGGCGAATCCGCGCCCGTGATCCGCGAATCCGGCGGCGACTTCTCGTCCGTCACCGGCGGCACGCGAGTGCTGTCGGACTGGATCTTCGTGCGTATCGCGGCCGATCCCGGCGAGAGCTTCCTGGACCGCATGATCTCCATGGTCGAAGGCGCCAAGCGCCAGAAGACGCCCAACGAACTGGCGCTGACCATCCTGCTGGTGGGCCTGACGGTGGTGTTCCTGCTGGTGGTGGTCACGCTGATGCCGTTCTCGATCTACGCGGTCTCGGCCGCCGGCGGCGGCACGGCGGTGACCGTGACGGTGCTGGTGGCGCTGCTGGTGTGCCTGATCCCGACCACCATCGGCGGCCTGCTCTCGGCCATCGGCGTGGCCGGCATGAGCCGCATGATGGGCGCCAACGTCATCGCCACCTCCGGCCGCGCGGTGGAAGCCGCCGGCGACGTGGACGTGCTGCTGCTGGACAAGACCGGCACCATCACCTTCGGCAACCGCCAGGCCTCCACTTTCCTGCCGGCGCCCGGCGTCTCGTCGCGCGAGCTGGCCGACGCCGCCCGCCTGGCCTCGCTGGCCGACGAAACGCCGGAGGGACGCAGCATCGTGGCGCTGGCCGACAAGGCCATCCACGCGCCCGCGCCGCACCTGACCGCCGCCGAATTCGTGCCCTTCACCGCCCAGTCGCGCATGAGCGGCGTGAACGTTGGCGAACGCATGATCCGCAAGGGCGCGGTCGACGCCGTGGCCGCCTGGCTCCAGGCGCAGGAAGCCTCCGTGCCCGACACGGTGCTGCGCCTGGCCGAGGATGTGGCGCGGCGCGGCAGCACGCCCCTGCTCGTCAGCGACGGCAACCGCGCATTGGGCGTGGTCGAGCTCAAGGACATCGTCAAGCCCGGCATCCAGTCGCGCTTCGCCGAGCTGCGCCGCATGGGCATCAAGACCGTGATGATCACCGGCGACAACAAGCTCACCGCCGCCTCCATCGCGGCCGAGGCCGGCGTGGACGACTTCCTGGCCGAGGCCACGCCGGAAGCCAAGCTCAAGCTGATCCGCGCCTACCAGGGCGAAGGCCGGCTGGTGGCCATGACCGGCGACGGGACCAACGACGCGCCGGCGCTGGCGCAGGCCGACGTCGCCGTGGCCATGAACTCGGGCACGCAGGCCGCCAAGGAAGCCGGCAACATGGTGGACCTGGACTCCAATCCCACCAAGCTGATCGAGATCGTCGAGATCGGCAAGCAGATGCTGATGACGCGCGGCGCGCTGACCACCTTCAGCGTGGCCAACGACGTGGCCAAGTACTTCGCCATCATCCCGGCCGCCTTCGCCACCGTCTATCCGCAGCTGAACGTGCTGAACATCATGGCGCTGACCACGCCGGCCTCGGCCATCCTGTCGGCCGTGATCTTCAACGCGCTGATCATCGTGGTGCTGATCCCGCTGGCGCTCAAGGGCGTGCGTTACCGGCCGCTGGGCGCCGCGGTGCTGCTGCGCCGCAACCTGCTGATCTATGGCCTGGGCGGCCTGCTGGTGCCCTTTGTCGGCATCAAGCTGGTCGACATGGTGCTGGCCGCGCTGGGCTGGGTCTGATCCGCAACACTAGGAGAATTTCATCATGAAGCAAGCCATCCATGCCCTGCCGCGCCAAGGCGGCATCCTGCGCCCGGCCCTGGTCGTGTTCGCCGCGCTGTCGCTGGTGACCGGCCTGGCCTATCCCTTCCTGACCAACGGCATCGCCGCCGCCGTCTTTCCGCACGAAGCCGCTGGCTCGCTGATCCGCGACGGCGACAAGGTGGTGGGCTCGGCGCTGATCGGCCAGTCCTTCAGCTCGCCGCAGTATTTCTGGAGCCGGCCGTCGGCCACCGCGCCCATGCCGTACAACGCGGCCGGCTCGGGCGGTTCGAACCTGGGTCCGCGCAATCCCGCGCTGGCCGAGGCGATCCAGGCCCGCATCGCCCTGCTCAAGGCCGCCGATCCGGAGAATCCGCTACCGGTCCCGGTGGACCTGGTCACCGCCTCGGGCAGCGGGCTGGACCCGCACATCAGCCCGGCGGCGGCGGTTTACCAGGCCGCGCGCGTGGCGCGCGCGCGCAACCTGCCGCGCGCAGAGGTCGACGCGCTGATCGCGGCGAACACCGAAAAGCCCTGGATCGGCCTGCTGGGCGATCCCGCCGTCAACGTGCTCAAGCTCAACCTGGCGCTGGACAAGCTGGCGCCCCGGCGCTGACGGCCCTGCGCCTGGGTATAGTATTGCCAGCCCTTTTCTCCTCGAAGCCGCGCGCCCATGGCCGATACCGCTGACGAGCGTCCCGATCCGGACGCGCTCCTGAAGACGCTGGACGACGCCGCGCGCCAGGCGGTGCGCGGCAAGCTGCGCGTCTATTTCGGCGCCTCGGCCGGCGTGGGCAAGACCTACGCCATGCTGGTCGCGGCGCGCGCCCAGGCCGCGCAGGGCGTGGACGTGCTGGCCGGCATCGTCGAAACCCATGGCCGTCGCGAAACCGCCGCCCTGCTGGACGGCATTCCGACGCTGCCGCTCAAGGACGTGGCCTATCGCGGCCATGTGCTCAAGGAGTTCGACCTAGACGGCGCGCTGGCGCGCCGTCCGGCGCTGGCGCTGGTGGACGAACTGGCGCACTCGAACGCGCCCGGCTCGCGCCATGCCAAGCGCTGGCAGGACATCGAGGAAATGCTGGCCGCCGGCATCGATGTCTGGACCACGCTGAACGTGCAGCACCTGGACAGCCTGAACGAGGCGGTAGGCAGCATCACCGGCGTGCGGGTCTGGGAAACCGTGCCCGACGAGGTCTTCGACGGCGCCGACGAAGTCATCCTGGTGGACCTGTCGGCCGACGAGCTGCTGCGCCGCCTGAAGGAAGGCAAGGTCTACCTGCCCGAGCAGGCGCGCCACGCCACCCGCAACTTCTTCCGCAAGGGCAACCTGATCGCGCTGCGCGAGCTGGCGCTGCGCCGCACCGCCGACCACGTGGACGACGATGTACAGGCCTACCGCCGCGACCGCGCGATCGAGCCGGTCTGGCGCACGCGCGAGGCCGTGGTCGCCTGCATCGGCGCCGACGAGGACGCCGAATACGTCATCCGCAGCGCCCACCGCCTGAGCCAGCAGCTGGAATGCGACCTGCACGTGGTGACGGTCGACACGGCGCGCGCCGCGCCCGCGCCGCAAAGCGCCCAGGAGCGGCTGCAGCGCGCGATGGCGCTGGCCGACACGCTGGGCGCGCGCGCCGAAACACTCGCCGGCGGCGACATGGTCGACGCCATGGTCCGCTACGTGCGCCGCCACAACATCACCAAGGCCGTCGTCGGCCGCACCCGCGCCAGCGGCCTGCTGCGGTTGCGGCTGTCGGCGTCCGCCCTGCTCAACGCTGCCCTGTCGCCGGGCTGGCTGTGGCGCCGCCACAGCTTCGCCGACATGCTGGCCGCCGGCTGCCCGGAGATCGACGTGATCCGGCTGGGCGCGCCGCCGCTGCCGGCCAGCGCCGCGCCGGGACGAGACCCGCTGACCCTGGGCCAGCGCGCTCGCCAGGCGGCCGACGAACGCGGCGGCCGCCCCCTGGCCGGCTACGCCTGGGCGCTGTGCTACTGCGCCATCGCCACGGCGCTGTCGGCGCTGGCCTTTCCGGCGCTGCATCAGACCAATATCGTCATGCTGTTCCTGCTGGCGGTGGTCGCGGTGGCCGTCAGGCACGGACGCGGGCCGGCGGCGCTGGCCTCGGTGGTCAGCGTGGGCCTGTTCGATTTCTTCTTCGTGCAGCCGCTGGCATCCTTCGCGGTGTCGGACGTGCAGTACCTGCTGACCTTCGGCGTGCTGCTGGCCGTGGGCCTGTTGATCGGCCAGCTCACCGCCGGACTGCGCCTGCAGGCCCAGGTCTCGGTCAAGCGCGAGGCCGACGCCCGCAGCCTGTATGAGTTCGCGCGCGAGCTGTCGTCGGCCTTGCTGCCCGAGCAGATCGTGGCATCGGCCGGCCTGTTCGTCCATGCCACCTTCGGCTCGCGCTGCGCGCTGTACATCCTGGGACTGGACGACCGGCTCAAGCTGGCCTCGCCCGCCGCCGACGACATGCCGCCGCTGGAATCAGCGCTGGCGCAGTGGGTCTATGACCATGGCCAGCCCGCCGGCGCCGGCACGGCCACCCTGTCCAACAGCGAGCTGCTCTACCTGCCTCTGAAGGCCCCCATGCGCACGCGCGGCGTCCTGGCGCTGGCAGCACCGCGCCGCAGCCTGTTCTCCAATCCCGAATCGCGGCGCCAGATCGAGGCCTACGCCACGCTGATCGCCATCGCGCTCGAGCGCCTGCATTATGTCGAAGTGGCGCAGCAGGCGCTGGTCAGCATGGAATCCGAGAAGCTGCGCAACTCGCTGCTGGCCGCCGTGTCGCACGACCTGCGCACGCCGCTGACCAGTCTGGTCGGCATGACCGATACCCTGGCGCGCCAGCAGGCGGCGCTGCCGGCCGATGTGCAGGACACCATCCGCGCGATGCGCGACCAGGCCCAGCGCATGCACGCGCTGGTGGCCAACCTGCTGGACATGGCCCGGCTGCAAAGCGGCGACACGCCGCTGCGGCTGGAATGGCAGTCGGTCGAGGAACTGGTGGGCGCGGCGCTGGCCGCCATGCGCGAGCCGCTGGCCGCGCACCAGGTGACGGTGTCCAGCCTGTCCCAGCTGCCGCTGGTGGAATGCGACGGCGTGCTGATCGAACGCGTGCTCTGCAATCTGCTGGAGAACGCGGCCAAGTACACGCCGGCCGGCAGCGCCATCCAGCTGGGCGCGACCGCGCAGGACAAGGAACTGCGCATCGCGGTCTGCGACAATGGCCCAGGCGTCGCCGCCGGCGCCGAGCGCCGGATTTTCCAGAAATTCACCCGCGGCGAACGCGAATCCGCCACGCCTGGCGTGGGCCTGGGCCTGGCGGTGTGCGAAGCCATCGTCACCGCCCACCATGGCCGCATCTGGGTCGAGCACGCGCCGGGCCGGCCCAGCGGCGCGCAATTCGTATTCACGCTGCCGCTGGGCGAACCGCCCGCCATCCAACCCGAAACTCCCTGAGTCCCGCCACGCATGTTCGACTACCAGCCCACCGTGCTCATCATCGAGGACGACGACTACATCCGGCGCTTCGTGCGCCAGGCCCTGGAAAGCGAGGGCTGCACGGTCCACGAGGCCGACACCGTCAAGCGCGGCCTGATCGAGGCCGGCACCCGCCAGCCCGACGCCATCGTGCTGGACCTGGGCCTGCCCGACGAGGACGGCATGACGCTGATCCGCGAACTGCGCGGCTGGACCGAGGTGCCGGTGCTGGTGCTGTCGGCGCGCAGCGCCGAGGCCGACAAGGTGGCGGCGCTGGACGCCGGCGCGGACGACTACCTGACCAAGCCCTTTGGCGTCAGCGAGCTGCTGGCGCGGCTGCGCGTGCTGCTGCGGCGGCACGCCCGGGGCGGCGCGGGCAACGCGTCAGAGATCAGCTTCGGCGACGTGCGCGTGGATTTCGCCAGGCGCGTGGTCGAGCGCAACGGCCAGCATGTGCACCTGACGGCGATGGAGTATCGCCTGCTGGCCGCCCTGCTCGCGCATCGCGGCAAGGTCATGACGCACCGCGAACTGCTGCGCGAGGTCTGGGGCCCCTCGCATGTGGAAAGCAACCACTACCTGCGCATCTACATGGGACACCTGCGCCAGAAGCTGGAAGCCGATCCGGCCCAGCCCGCTTACCTGCTCACCGAGATCGGCGTCGGCTACCGCTTCGCCGGCTGACCCCCGCCGGGCGCGGCATTGACGGCGCTTTTACGCGCGCGGCGCCACTCTTGTCTCGGCGTTTATGCGGCTTCTCCTATCGTTGCGATCCGTTCAACGCATGGAGCATTCCGATGTCCCGCAACACCCTGGCCGCCCTGGCGCTGATCGCGCTGGCCGCGCCATCGCATGCCGAGCAGGCGCCCGCCCCGCAACCCACGCAATCCGATTTCACGTTGAGCGCCAACGTGACGCTTGCCAGCCAGTACCGCTATCGCGGCCTGATGCAGACCAACAACAAGCCCGCCATCCAGGGCGGCTTCGACCTGGCGCATTCCAGCGGCCTGTACCTGGGCAACTGGAACTCCAGCATCAGCTGGCTGGGCGACAGCAACAGCGCCGTCTCGGCGCCCGTGGAAATGGACTTCTACGGCGGCTACAAAGGCGAACTGGCGCCCAGCGTGCCCTTCGACCTGGGCGTGATGCAGTACTACTATCCCGGCGACTACCCGTCCGGCTACACCAGCCCCGACACCACCGAGCTGTACGCCGGCCTGGGCTACGGCCCGGTGATGTTCAAGTACTCCATCGCCCTGACCAACCTGTTCGGCGCCGCCGACAGCAAGTACAGCCAGTACTTCGACCTGTCCGGCAACTTCGACACCGGCATCTGGGGCCTGACCGTCAACGCGCACGTGGGCAGGCAGACGGTGCGCAACGTGGACAACGGTTCCTACACGGACTGGAAGCTGGGCCTGACCAAGGACTTTGGCCAAGGCTTTGCCGTGTCGCTGGCCTATCTGGACACCAACGCCGACCGTGGCGCCTACACCAACAGCAAGGGCCGCTACATGGGCCGCGCCACCGGGCTGCTGTCGCTGACCAAGACGTTCTGAGCCCGCCGGGCGTTGACGCGGTTTTTACGCGCCGCGCCCGCATTTATCGGCAGGATTTACGACGCGCTTCCTATAGTGGAAGCGTCGTCAACCACCCCAAGCCGGTACCCCGGAAACACGTTTTCCGGCTCCGCCCGGCCCCACGCCATGATTCCTCGACAAGCTCGCGCCGCCTCTCCAGCCTTCAATCCCGCGTCCCGGATGCCGCCGCGCCACGCGCCGGCGGACGTGTCGCTGACCATCCGGATCGACAGCCTGGACGCGCTGAACCTGCGGCTGGCGCTGCATCGTGCGCTGGGCGCGCGCATCGGCGTCTACGTGCTGGCGGTCGATCACCAGCACGGCCAGACCGCCGTCCAGCTGCAATGCGCGCGCGACCAGGTCGATGCCATCATGCACGCGGTCATGTCCGGCCTGCCGCGCGCCGAATTCGGCCCGGTGCTGCTGGCCGGTTCCGCGCGGAGGCATTGAGCCATGGACATGCCCGCCCGCTCCGTCTTCGAAGGCATCTGGCTGCCCATGGTCACGCCCATGCGCGCCGGACACGTGGATTGCGAGGCCGCCCAGGCGCTGGCCCGCTACTATCGCAACGCCGGCATCGCCGGCCTGGTCCTGTTCGGCTCCACCGGCGAAGGCAACCTGCTGAGCCTGCCGGAGAAGATCGACATGATCGAAGCCATCCGCACCGATCCGCACGCGCTGCCGCTGGTGTTCGGCGCCGGCGGCGTGGACACGCGCGGCGTGGCGGCGGCCATCCGCCGCCTGGACAAGCTGAACCCGGCCGGCTACCTGGTGCCGCCGCCGTACTACCTGTGCCCGTCGCAGCAAGGCATCCTGTGGCACTACCGCCAGATCGCCTGGGCCACCGAACGCCCCGTCATCCTGTACAACATCCCCAAGCGCGCGGGCGTGGCGATGACGGTGAAGACCATGGAAACGCTGGCCGCGCTGCCGCAGTTCGGCTCGGTCAAGGAATGCAATCCCTCGCTGCTGTCCGCGCTCAACGCGCGCGGCAGGATGGACGTCCTCTGCGGCGAGGATCTGGCCTTCCTGGATCACTTCCAGATGGGCGGACGCGGCGCCATTCCCGCCGCGGCGCACCTGTATCCCGAGCGCTACGTCGAGGTCATGCAGCTGGCGCGCGACGGCCACGCCGAAGCGGCGCGCGAGCTGTTCGAACCGCTGCGCGGCCTGATCCGGCTGTTGTTCACCGAGCCCAATCCGGCGCCGATCAAGCGCGCGCTGGCCCTGCAGGGCCTGATCGCGGACGAGCTGCGCCCGCCCATGACCAGCGCCAGCCGCGAATTGAGCGCGCGGCTGCAGCGGGCCATGAGCGTGGTCCAGTGCACGCCTAGTAGGCTGCAGACAGCTTGAACACCGACACGGCGCGGGCCAGGTCGTCGGCCTGGTCGTGCAGCGTGGCGGCCGACGCGGCGAACTCCTCCACCAGCGAGGCGTTCTGCTGCGTCACGCTGTCCAGGTGCGTGACGGCCTGATTGATCTGCTCGATGCCCACGCTCTGCTCGGCCGAGGCCGTGGCGATCTCGCCCATCAGCGGCGCGCTGTTGCGGGCCGATTCCAGCACGCTGCCCATGGTGGCGCTGGCCTGTTCCACGCGCTGGCTGCCGCGCTCCACCGAATCGGAGGACGCCTCGATCAGGCCCTTGATTTCCTTGGCCGCGGTGGCCGAGCGCTGCGCCAGCGCCCGCACTTCGCCCGCCACCACGGCGAAGCCCCTGCCCTGCTCGCCGGCGCGCGCCGCCTCGACCGCGGCGTTGAGCGCCAGGATGTTGGTCTGGAACGCGATCTCGTCGATCAGGCGGATGATCTCGTCGATGCGCTGCGAGCTTTGCGAAATCTCGCGCATGGCGTCGATGGCGTGCTGGGTTTCCTCGCTGCCCTGGCGCGCCAGTTGCGCCGATTCGCCCGCCAGCGCGCTCACCTCGCGCACGTGATCGGCGCTCTGCTTGGCGGTGGCGGTGATCTGCTCCACGCTGGCCGCCGTCTGCTCCAGCGCCGCCGCCTGCTTCTCGGTGCGGTCGTGCAGGTCCATGCTGCCGGCGGCGATCTGGCGCGAGGCCGCGGCGATCGAACCCGTGGAATGCACGATGCTGCGCACCGCCACGTCGAGACGTTCCTGCATCAGCGCCATGGCGTCGAACAGCCGGCCGATCTCGCCCCGGTGATGACGCGACACGATGCTGGACAGATCGCCCTGCGCCACCCGCTCGCACACAACCACCGCCTCGTCCAGCGGACGGATGATGTGCGTGCGGAAAAAGCGCAATGCCGCCAGCAGCACCACCGCGAGCAAGCCCAGCGTCACGCCGCCCTGGCGCCACAGCGTGGCGCGGAATGCCGCGTCCACGTCATCCACATACAGACCGGTGAACAGCAGCCAGCCCCATTCGGGTTCATAGACCGCGTAGCTGATCTTGGGCAGGGCCTCGTCCGATCCCGGCCGTGGGAACAGGTAATCGACATAGCCGCCGCCGGCCTTGCCCTGCGCATACAGATCCTCGAAGATCGGCTTGCCCTCGGCGTCGCGCGTTTCCCGCACTTTGGTGCCGACCAGCTTCGGATCCGGATGCACCAGCAGTGAATAATCGTCGCGGAACGCGCCCACATAGCCGTCGGCGCCATAGCGCAGCTGCGCCAGACGCTGGGCGACATTGCGCTGCGCCTGCTCCAGCGTGAGCCCCTCCCTCACGCCCCGCTTGCCGTTCTGCACGATGCTGGACGCCAGGTCCAGCACATGCCGCAGCTCGGTCTTGCGCTGCGCCACCATCTCGGCCCGCCGCTCCCAGGCGTCCCAGGCGCCCAGGGCCAGCACGGCCGCGCCGATGGCAAATACGAACCACAGCAGTTCCCTACGCAAACTGGAATTTTTCATAGAACCTCTCTTTCTATGCCCACCCTGCGCATGCAAGCAATAGCGGCAGAATGTGACGGTTTATATGTTGCGTTTCATCAGAATACGGGGATGAGCCAGGGTTTTCACCAAGAAGAGATCGTGTGATTGACGCAGGTCAATGCCGCCCGGGTTTTGGCCGCGGACGAAAAAAAACGCAAGGATCAGACCTTGCGTTTTTTGACCGGAGCAGCGCGAGGACGCTGCGGAATTCAAGCGCTGGCGGACGGCGCCGGGGTACTGCCCTTTCGAACCGTGGTCAGCGCGTACAGCAGCACGACGGTCACCGCATAGATGGGTACGCTGCGCATGTTGCGGAACATCATCTCGGACAGGCTGAAGACGCTGTAGCCCAGGCAGAACAGCAGGCCGAGCTGGGCGCCTACTCGCACCACCACGTCATCGCTGCGCATGCGGCGCATGAAGACGGCCGCGGGAACGAAATAGAGGGCGAAGATGCTCAGGATGCCGAGCAGGCCGTAGCCCGCCAGCGCGCCCAGGTAGTCGTTATGCGGCTCGCCGAAGTCCGTGGAGACCAGCTTGGTCACGGTCCCCTGCTCCGCCATCTTGACCAGCTCGGGCCGGAAGTTGGGCACGCCCACGCCGACCAGCGGGCTTTGCTTGAACATCAGCCAGGACGCGTGCCAGAGCTGCATGCGTATGCCGACGGACGTATCGCGTTCCTTGTTTTCGGTGAAGAGGCTCACGTCCGATGCCGCTTCAGTCCAGCGCGTGCCCTTGGCATGCCATGCAGCCACCGCTCCCACGGCCAGGACCGCGGCGATGCAGGCCACGAAAATCGCCTTCTTGCGTACCGTCCAGCCACGTTTGGCCAACAGGAACACCAAACCGCACACCGGCAGCAAACCCCAGCTGCTGCGGGTCTGGGACACCCAGACGGCAGCCAGCGTCAGCGGCAAGGCGAAGATCTTCAACGCCGCCTCAAACCTGGCCCAGCTCGTCAGCGTCCAGGGCAGGGTCACGATCGACATCACGCCGAACAGCAGTGTCAGGTCGGCGAAGGCAACGGCGTTGTAGCGCCCGCCGTACTCCGATACGAATCCCCGTCCCAGACCCGGGTGCAGCAGGATGACGAAAAGCATGATCGAGCCTGCATACGCGGCAAACAGCAAGCTCCATTGCACATGCTGCAGCCAGTGGCGTGGCGCCCGCAACAGCAGCCAGCACACGGGCACAGCCAGCGCGAACCTGAGCAGTTTCTCGATCTCGGACGCGCTCCAGACACCCAGCCATATGCTGCTGATCAGCATGGCAGTGAAAGGCGCGAACAGCGCCACCGCCATCGGCATCAATTCCCGGAAGTCGAACGGTTGCCGACGGGTGAAGGCATTCGACGCCAGGACGACCAGCGAGATCAACGCGGTCAGATAAATGACCGCGGGACCGCCGACGGCGCTGGTCAGGGCCATCGCTGGCACAAGCATGACCAGCAAGGCAATACAACGGGAACTGATCATAGGCATATCTACAGGTGGACTTGCCCGCCAGGAAGCGGGCTGTATATGGGAAAGGATTGGCAGGTGCGCGGCGCCGTCGTTCGACGGGCCACGCTGTGTTTCAGGCACGCAGACCGGCGCTTATTCGAGGTGGAATCTCTTGGACGAAGCCGCGGACCCCTCGTACTCCCGGGCAAGGCGTCCAAAGGCAGCCATGACGCTGCCCGGCCACAACCAGTCACGCCAAAAGCGATCGCGCCATCTGCCGCCTGGGATATAGGCGGGATAGACGATATGCGACAAGGACCAGCCCGGTCGCCATGCCCTGGTCCGGGTGGGACGTCCCGTGAGCGTCAATGTCGGGACCCCCACGCTGGACGCCAGATGACCGACGCCCGACTCATTGCCGATGAACCAGCCGCATTCGTGGATGAAGGCAGCGACATCGGCCAGGGACGGCGCTTGCTGGATCTGCAGGCCGGCTTCCTCCAGGCACGCCCATCGTTCCCGCTCATGCGGCGCCAGGATATAGAACGGCTCATAGCCGTCGCGCTGCAAGCGCAGGCCCAATTCCACGAAATGCCTGGGCGCCCAGCAGCGCTCTATGCCGCTCGACGAAGGATGCACGGCGACCCGTCGCCTGTGCAACCGATGTCGCCCGACCACGGGGGGACACAGGCCGATGTCCGTAGTCGAAAGCGCCAAGCCAAGCTGGTCGCGACAAAAATCGCTGATCTGATTGACCTTTACAAAGCCCTTCCCGGTGATCACGACATGGGCATCGTAGTAGAAGTACGACCGCGCATGATCGTGCAAGGCATAGGGCCAGCCCACATGCATCTGGGCGGCGCAGTCGAAACCGGCGAGCGCACGGGCCGCATCTGACTCCGACAACGAAGGGCGGATGTCCACGCCGGGAAACCAGCTGCGCAACGCATGGGCATAGTCGCCAAACACCGTCACGGCCCGGCCATGCTTGGCCAAGTTGCTGGCCATGGCCATCATCAGCAAGGTATCGCCCAGCCGCGGCGCCATCAGCAACGCAATACGCCTCGCCTCGCGCAGGCTGCGCAGGCAGGAGGATACGTCATAGGGCGGCATGTTCGGCGCGGGTTGTGCCATCGTTTCGGAGGTCAGCGGAATCCGGGGGACAACAACAGCACGATAGTGCTCGGTTCTAGTGAGGCGGGCATTATATTCCTCAAGCGTTAACAATTTAATACCATTAACTTAAATTGCATCGCATTAATAACAATTTTGAGTCCAAGCATTAACAAAAAACCCGCAGGCCAGCTCGACCTTGCGGGTTTTTACGTGAGGGTAAGCACCGGCTGCATCACTTCCAGGCGCCGATGGAGCATCGGCTGGCAAGTACCGCCCCGGAAAATGAGCCTGAAAAGCTCGAACGCCTCGTGGCCAAGCGCCGTCTGGATTCCACTTTAGCGGATTTGCCCCCCTTGCGCATCAGCAAAACGCAGGGCGAGGAAAACCTCGCACGTCCCGGCAAACACGAACGTGATTCCGAGAGGCCAGCACATCTGGCTCGCCCGTTGAAAGTCAACCGCAGCACGATCGGATCGGCCCCCGGCACGTGATCGCCGGACACTGAAAGCAGCAAGACGTGGTCCGCGGCGCTTCGCTGTCCGGCAATCGTTGGCCCATCCTACATATTGTCGATCATCACCTGCCCGAAGCCCGAGCAAGACACCTGCGTCGCGCCCTCCAGCAGGCGGGCGAAGTCGTAGGTGACCTTCTTGGACAGGATGGATTTCTCCATGCTGGCGATGATCAGGTCGGCGGCCTCGGTCCAGCCCATGTGGCGCAGCATCATCTCGGCCGACAGGATTTCGGAACCCGGGTTCACGTAGTCCTTGCCCGCGTACTTGGGCGCGGTGCCGTGCGTGGCCTCGAACATGGCGACCGAGTCGGACAGGTTGGCGCCCGGCGCGATGCCGATGCCGCCCACCTGCGCCGCCAGCGCGTCGGAGACGTAGTCGCCATTGAGGTTGAGCGTGGCGATCACGTCGTACTCGGCCGGGCGCAGCAGGATCTGCTGCAGGAAGGCGTCGGCGATCGAGTCCTTGACGATGATCTCGCGGCCCGTCTTCGGGTTCTTGAACTTGCACCACGGACCGCCGTCGATCAGCTGCGCGCCGAATTCCTTCTGCGCCAGGGCGTAGCCCCAATCGCGGAAGCCGCCTTCGGTGAACTTCATGATGTTGCCCTTGTGCACCAGCGTGACCGAGGCGCGGTCATTGTCGATGGCGTACTGCAGGGCCTTGCGCACCAGCCGCTCGGTGCCTTCGCGCGACACCGGCTTGATGCCGATGGACGAGGTGGCCGGGAAGCGGATCTTCTTCACGCCGAGCTTGGTCTGCAGGAACTGGATCAGTTCCTTGGCCTGCTCGCTCTCGGCCATGTATTCGATGCCGGCATAGATGTCTTCCGAGTTTTCGCGGAAGATCACCATGTCGGTCTTTTCGGGTTCGCGCACCGGCGAGGGCACGCCCTTGAAGTAGCGCACCGGGCGCAGGCACACATACAGGTCCAGCTGCTGGCGCAGGGCCACGTTGAGCGAACGGATGCCGCCGCCCACCGGCGTGGTCAGCGGCCCCTTGATGGAGACCACGTAGTCCTTGACCACGTCCAGCGTTTCCTCGGGCAGCCAGACGTCGGGACCATAGACCTTGGTGGCCTTTTCGCCCGCATAGACTTCCATCCAGTGGATCTTGCGCTTGCCGCCGTAGGCCTTCTGCACGGCGGCGTCGACGACCTTGATCATCACCGGCGTGATGTCGGCGCCAGTGCCATCGCCTTCGATGAAAGGCACGATGGGCTGCTCAGGCACATTCAGCGAGAAATCGGCATTGACCGTGATCTTCTGGCCGCCGGCGGGAACCTTGATATGTTGATAGGACATGAATGCTCCATTTGCTCCGGGTGATTATTCTGCGCGCGCGCCGCGACGCCCGTCGTGCTTCCCGGCCGGGCGCGGCGGCCCGCTGGACGCACGAGGCAAGCGGATGGCAACCCATTCTATATCGCAATGGCCCGCCCGGCGGCGCCCGCCCGGCCGCGAGCGCTAAAATGTGGACATCTATCGCCTATTCACTTTTGCAGATGTTCAACCCATCACGCGACCAAGTCCGCGAATTCTTCATCGAAACCTGGCGCAAGCACCGCGCGTCCGAGGTGCTGACGCCGCTCGAGATCATGGCCCTGGACTGGATCATCGAGCACCCCGAATACCATGGCGACCTGGAAAGCCCGGAAGCCATGACGGCCGAATACGCGGTGGAAAAGGGGCGCACCAACCCGTTCCTGCACCTGTCGATGCACCTGGCCATCGCCGAACAGCTGTCCATCGACCACCCGCCCGGCATCCGCCGCGCCTATCAGAAGCTGGTCTCGCGCAGCGACGCTCACCACGCCGCCCACGAAATCATGGAATGCCTGGGCCAGGTGGTCTGGGAAGCGCAACGGCTGGGCAAGCCGCTGGACAGCGACAGCTACGTGGAACTGATCCGCCAGCGCGCTGAACGCTGAGGCCCCGGCACCAGCCAGCAATGCGCAAGGCATTGCGATCCCGCACGCCAGCCACAACCTGGGCCGCGCAAGACCAACCGTGCAGCCACAGCACAGCGCCCCCGCAAAACGCAGGCGCCCCAAGAGCGGGATGCCACGGATCCGGCTCCGCCGGTCCGTAGGCATGCCCCCTTGAGGGGGAAGCGCGCAGCGCTTCGGGGGTGGACCCTCCTACTTCCGCACGCCCAGATCGCTGGGCTGCGACGAGAGCCAGGCTGCAACGTTGTTGATGTCCTGGTCGGACAGCTGGGCGGCGAACGCGCCCATGATGGGATTCTTGCGCACATTGGCCGTGGCCGCGCTGCCCGAGGCGCCGCGCTTGTAGGCCTTCAGCGCATGGACCAGGTAGTCCGCGTGCTGGCCAGCCAGCGTCGGATAGGCCGGGTCCACCGCGGTCTTGGCGTCGGCGCCGTGGCAGGACGCGCAGTTGAACTTGTCGAACACGGCCTTGCCGGCCGCCAGGTCTTGCGCCTGGGCGGCGGCGCCCGCCATGGCCAGGGTTGCGCCCGCGAGGGCAAGCATGATGCGATTCATGGTGTGGCCCCCTCTTTATTTGAGATTCGAGTAGTAAGCGGCGAGGTCGGCGATGTCCTGATCGGACAGGCTGCCGGCGACGGCGTCCATCGAGGGATGGCTGCGCGCGCCTTTCTTGTACTCGTTGAGGGCCGTTTCGATGTACTTGGCGTTCTGGCCAGCAATCTTGGGTACGTGGTACAGCTCGGGGAACGTCGCCTTGTAGCCTTCAATGCCATGGCAACCGATGCACATGGAGACTTTATCGCGGGCGTTCTGGATATTGCCGACCGGGGCTGCGTCGGCAGCGACTGCCTGGCCGGCGATCGCACAGGATGCCATCGCGGCCAACACGGAAACCGTGCACTTCAGAGAGGTTCGCAACTTCATTGGAATGACTCTTCTTGATATGGCTAGGGACAGGGCAAACACTTCGCGGGGCGAACCCGGCTGCAAAACTGCCCGATTGTACGATAATTGCCATGAATTAATACCTTTGAAAGCGTATTGATCCCCGTCAATCCCATCCGGCAAAACCCCATGTCCGCAGCTCATTCCGCAACGCCCGCGCGCTTCGAGGGCACCGATACCTACGTCGCCACCGACGATCTCAAGCTGGCGGTCAACGCCGCGCTGACCTTGCAGCGACCACTGCTGATCAAGGGCGAGCCCGGCACCGGCAAGACCATGCTGGCCGAGGAAGTCGCCCGCGCGCTGGGCCGGCCGCTGCTGCAATGGCACGTAAAGTCCACCACCAAGGCGCACCAGGGCCTGTATGAATACGACGCGGTGTCGCGCCTGCGCGACTCGCAGCTCGGCGACGAGAAGGTCCGCGACATCCGCAACTACATCGTGCAGGGCACGCTGTGGCAGGCCTTCGAAGCGCCGGAGCCCGTGGTGGTGCTGATCGACGAGATCGACAAGGCCGACATCGAATTCCCCAACGACCTGCTGCGCGAGCTGGACCGCATGGAATTCCATGTGTACGAAACGCGCCAGACCATCGCCGCGCGCCACCGCCCGCTGGTGATCATCACGTCGAACAACGAGAAGGACCTGCCCGACGCGTTCCTGCGCCGCTGCTTCTTCCACTACATCCGCTTCCCCGACCGCGAGACCATGCGCGAGATCGTGGCCGTGCATTTCCCGGAACTGAAGCAGGACGTGCTGCGCGCCGCGCTGGACAATTTCTTCGCGCTGCGCGAGGCGCCGGGCCTGAAGAAGAAGCCGTCGACGTCCGAACTGCTGGACTGGCTGCGCCTGCTGCTGGCCGAAGACGCCACCGCCGCCGAGATCGACGCGCACGCCGCCGCGGCCGTGCCGCTGATGGCCGGCGCGCTGCTCAAGAACGAGCAGGACATGCACCTGCTCGACCGCCTGGCCGCCATGACCCGCGGACAACGCCGCTAAGCCTTGCGCCGGCCCCGCCATGCTGATCGATTTCTTCTACCACCTGCGGGCGCACAAGCTGCCCGTCTCGGTCAACGAGTACCTGACGCTGGTGAACGCGCTGCGCCAGGACCTGATGCCGCCGACGCTGGACGACTTCTACTTCCTGGCGCGCGCCACGCTGGTGAAGGATGAATCGCTGTACGACCGCTACGACAAGGCCTTCGGCGCGTACTACAAGGGCATCGCGGCCGCGCTGCCCGAAGGCCGCGAGGTGCCGGCGGACTGGCTGATCAAGCAGTTCGAAAAGAGCCTGACGCCCGAGGAAAAGGCCGCCATCCAGAAGCACGGCTGGGACAAGCTGATGGAGCTGTTCAAGCAACGGCTCGAAGAACAGAAGGAACGCCACGCCGGCGGCAACAAGTGGGTCGGCACGGGCGGCACCTCGCCGTTCGGCAATGGCGGCTACCATCCCGAGGGCATCCGCGTGGGCGGCGACTCGGCCGGCAACCGCAGCGCGGTCAAGGTCTGGGACATGCGCCAGTTCCGCGACTACGACGACCAGGTCGAACTCGGCACCCGCAATTTCAAGGTGGCGCTGCGCCGGCTGCGGCGCTTCGCGCGCGAAGGCGCCGAGCTGGAGCTGGACCTGGACGACACCATCGCCAGCACCGCGCGCAACGCCGGCCACCTGGACCTGCGCATGGTGCCGGAACGCCACAACACGGTGAAGGTGCTGATGCTGCTGGACGTGGGCGGCAGCATGGACGACCACATCACGCGCGTGGAGGAACTGTTCTCCGCCGCGCGCAGCGAGTTCCGCAACCTGGACGTCTACTACTTCCACAACTGCCCGTACGAAAGCCTGTGGCAGAGCAACCGGCGCCGCAACAACGAGCGTTTCGACACCTGGGACGTGCTGCGCAAGTACAACCCGGACTGGCGGCTCATCATCGTCGGCGACGCCACCATGAGCCCATACGAGATCCTGCAGCCGGGCGGCTCGGTCGAGCACTACAACGCCGAGCCCGGCGCGCTGTGGCTGCGGCGGCTGCTGGACGCCTGGCCCAAGTCGGTCTGGCTCAATCCGGAAGCCACCGCGTCCTGGCAATACCGCCAGTCCATCGCGCTGCTGCGCGACATCATGCAGGACCGCATGTACCCCGTGACCGTCGCCGGCCTGGAACAGGCCATGCGCGTCCTGTCGAAGTAGTCCGCCCGCGCCGCGTGTCCGAGCGTGTTCAACCCGTCAGCCGTCGACCGGGTTCGCGGGCGTATCCAGCGTCAGCTGGTAGAACGCCAGATCCAGCCAGCGACCGAACTTGAAGCCCGCCTCGCGCAGCGTGCCCGCGTGCTTGAAGCCCAGCTTTTCGTGCAGGCGGATGCTGCCCTGGTTGGCCGCGTCGATACCGCCGACCAGCACATGCACGTCGCGCTCGCGCGCGCGGGCGATCAGCGCGCGCATCAGCGCCTCGCCCAATCCCAGTCCGCGATGGCGGCCGTCCACATAGACCGAGTGCTCCACCGAATACTTGTACGCGGGCCACGCGCGGAACGTGCCGTAGCTGGCGAAGCCCATCAGCTCGCCCGCCGCGTTCTCGTAGCCGATCACCGGAAAGCCGCCCTTTTGCTTGGCCTGGAACCAGGCATCCATGGACTCGCGCGGCCTGGGCTTGTAGTCGTACAGCGCGGTGGACGTGGCGATGGCATCGTTGAAGATGGCGAGGATCTGGTCGGCATGGCGCTCGAGCGTGCAGTCGACCAGCGTGGCGCCCTCGGGCGCTTGGAATTCGGCGGACGGGTTCATGCGCTGATTGTAGCGATGGCCCGTGTCTCGCGACGCCGACGCGGCGCGAAAAAAAACCGGCGCGAGACGCCGGTTCAAGCAGATGCTGCCGCTTCTGGCCACTCTGTCAGGCGGCGCGGCTCTCCACTGATCCTCCCGCCGCGCCGGCGGAGCGCAGGCCCGGGCAATTGCGCCAGGCCAGTTCGTCCGCGTCCATGTCCAGGTCGAACAGGTCGTTGGCGGCGGGCCAGGGATGCCGGCGCGCGGCCGACCCCTCCATTTCCAGCACATGGCCGGCGAATCCCCTGGGCGAGCCGCCGCATTCGGCGAAGTAGCGGCGCGCGCTCAGGTCGACCACGTAGGTCGTCATGTCATGGGTGAGTATGGCTACGAATTGGCCGTCGTCGCTGGCATAGGCGTATTGAAACTGTCCTTTGATCAGCTCGCCGCTCATGGGCCGGCCGGTCAGTTGGGACAAGGCACGCGTGACGATCTCGGTCAGCATGGGTCGTTCCTCCGAAAGATGCGCCGGCAGGATGCCGGCGGCGAAGGCGCGAACACAAGCACCGGCGCCGCGATGAACCAGCGGCGTCTGGCGTTGGACGGGAAACCTGCTAAGCGGCTGTCGCGCACCCCGTCTGCAACAGGTGATACGGTGCGGACAGCTTACACCCGTGACCGGGCGGTCTTCAAATCCACCGCGCCGCGCCTGCTTGTTGCGTCGCAACACGGCATGACCGCGCGCCGCGCGGGCCGTTATGCGGCCGCGACCGGCGCGCAGCGGTCCCCACCGCCATCGCGATCGGACGCCGCGCGCCAGTCCTGCTGCCGCAACCGATACAGGACATGCAGGCTGAGCGGATGGTCCTCGGCCAAGGCGGGATGCCGGAACGGAACGGGATCCTCGCGCATGCCCAGCTTCGCCATCACCGCGCGCGAGCGCCGGTTTTCCACCACCGTGAACGCGACGATCTCGGGCACGCGCAACTGCTCGAAGCCCACCCTCAGCGCGGCCTGCGCGGCCTCGGCCGCATAGCCGCGCCCCCAGTATGGGCGCGCCAGCCGCCAGGCGATCTCGATGCCAGGCGCGAAAGGCAGTGCGGACGACAGAGGCCGGATGCCGACGAAACCGATAAACGGCGCCACGCCCGGCGCCTCGACCGCCCAGACGCCCCAGCCATGCTCATCGATTTCGGCCGCCAGCCGGTCCGCCAGCGCGTCGCTCTGCGCGGCGTCCAACGGCACCAGGAATTCAGTGACTTGCGGATCGGCGTTCAGCTCGGCGAAAGGCCGGCGGTCGGCGGCGCGCCATTGCCGCAGCAGCAGGCGCGGCGTTTCGATTTCCAGAGACAGGGACATGCGGGATTCCTCGGATGCGCGGCACGGAACAGCCTGAACCTATCGCACCGTATACACTCCAACGGATTCTGCCATGACCAAGGAATGATTCGCCATGCGCCTGTCCCTGTCGAAGCTGCCGCGCCCATTGGGCACGCTGCTGTTCACCTCCTTCCTGGCCTTCCAGGCCGGCGCCGCCAGCCTGCCGGCCGGCGTCACGGAGGCCGCCTCGATCGAAGGCATCACCGAGTACCGCCTCGGCAACGGCCTGCGGGTGCTGCTGGTGCCGGACGAATCCAAGCCGTCCACCACCGTCAACATGACCTACCTGGTCGGCTCGCGCAACGAGAACTACGGCCAGACCGGCATGGCCCACCTGCTGGAGCACATGCTGTTCAAGGGCACGTCCACCACGCGCAACGCGATGGGCGAGTTCTCGCGCCGCGGCCTGCAGGCCAACGGCTCGACCTCCGGCGACCGCACCAACTACTTCGCCAGCTTCGCGGCCAACCCCGAGACGCTCAAGTGGTACCTGGGCTGGCAGGCCGATGCCATGGTCAATTCGCTGATCGCCAAGGAAGACCTGGACTCGGAAATGACCGTGGTCCGCAATGAAATGGAAAGCGGCGAGAACAGCCCGTCCCGCATCCTGATGCAGAAGATGCAGGCGGCCGCGTTCCAGTGGCACAGCTACGGCAAGAACACCATCGGCGCGCGCTCCGACGTGGAAAACGTCGACATCGGCCAGCTGCGCGCCTTCTATCATCAGTACTACCAGCCCGACAACGCCGTGCTGATCGTGGCCGGCAAATTCGACCCGCAGGCCACGCTCGCGGACATCGAGGAAACGCTGGGCAAGCTGCCCAAGCCCGAACGCGCGCTGCCGCGCGAGTACACGGTGGAACCGGTGCAGGACGGCGAACGCTCGGTGACGCTGCGCCGCGCGGGCGGCACGCCGCTGGTCGCGGCCATGTATCACATCCCCGCCGCCGGCAGCGCCGACTTCGTGCCGCTGGACCTGGCCGCCACCATCCTGGCCGATACGCCTTCCGGCCGCCTGTACCACGCGCTGGTGCCCACCAAGATGGCCTCGGGCGTGTTCGGCTTCACCATGGAGCAGCTCGATCCCGGCCTGGCCATGTTCGGCGCGCAGCTGTCGCCGGGCAAGAACGTGGACGCGGCGCTCAAGACGCTGACCGCCACGCTGGAGACGCTGGACAAGAAGCCCTTCACCGCGCAGGAACTGGAACGCGCGCGCAGCAAATGGCTGACCTCGTGGGAGCAGGTGTACAGCGATCCCGAGCAGGTCGGCGTGGCGCTGTCCGAAGCCATCGCCGCTGGCGATTGGCGCCTGTTCTTCCTGCAGCGCGACCGCGCCCGCAAGGCCACGCTGGGCGAAGTGCAGAAGGCGGCCACGTCCTACCTGGTGCAGAGCAACCGCATCGAGGGCCGCTACCTGCCCACCGAAAAACCGCAGCGCGCGCCGCAGACGCAGCGCGTGGACCTGAGCGAGGTTTTCAAGGACTACAAGGGCGACCCGGACTTCAAGAGCGCGTCGGCCTTCGACCCCTCGCCCGCCAACATCGACAAGCTGACGCTGCGCAAGAAGCTGGACCTGCCCAACGGTCCCGTGCAGCTGGCGCTGTTGCCCAAGGCCACGCGCGGCAATCGCGTGCAGGCGCAGATGCAGATCCAGTTCGGCACCGCGCAGGACCTGCGCGGCCAGCGCGTCAATGCCGCCGCCGTGGCCGACCAGCTCAACCGCGGCACGGCCAAGCTCTCGCGCCAGGACATCCAGGATCGCCTGGACAAGCTGCAGGCCGAACTGGGCTTCTCGGGCTCGGGCACCACGCTGCGCATCGCCATGTCCACCAAGGGCGAGAACCTGCCCGAGCTGACCACGCTGGCGCTGGACATCGTGCGCAACGCCAACTTCCCGAAGGACCAGCTGGAGGAATACCAGCGCCAGCTCGAAACCTCGATCCGCAACGCCATGACCGAGCCCTCGGCGCTGACCTCGCGCGCCCTGGCCCGCCAGGACAATCCGTGGCCCGCCGATGACCTGCGCTACGTGCCGACCTTCGACGAAGCGCTGGCCAGCGCCCGTGGCCTGAACCGCGATGCCCTGGCGAAGTTCCACGCCAGGTTCTACGGCGCCGGCAACATCGAGTACTCGGCCGTGGGCGACTTCCAGCCCGAAGCCATCGAGAAGGCCATCAAGACCGGCCTGGCCGGCTGGAAACGCGCGCCCGCCTATGAGCGCGTGGCCAATCCGTACCGCGAGATCGCCGCGCAGCGCTTCGACATCGAAACGCCCGACAAGGCCAACGCCTTCTACCTGTCGCGCATGCCGCTGAAGCTGCAGGACAGCGACGCCGACTACGCGGCGCTGTACCTGGCCAACTACCTGTTCGGCGCCTCGGAAACCTCGCGCCTGTGGAACCGCGTGCGCGAAACCGAAGGCCTGTCCTACAACGTGCGCAGCTCGCTGTCGGTGTCGGCGTTCGAGCCGAACGCTTCGTGGAGCATCTACGCCATCTACGCGCCGCAGAACCGCGAGCGCCTGGAAAAGGCCGTGGGTGAGGAACTGGCCCGCGTGCTGAAGGACGGCTTCTCGGACAAGGAGATCTCCGACGGCATCACCGCCCTGCTGAACTACCGCAACCTCGCCCGCGCGCAGGATGACGTAGTGGCCGGCGTGTGGCTGGACTACCTGGAGCGCGGACGCACCTTCGCCTGGTCGGCCGACATGGACAAGAAGATCTCCGCGCTGACGCCCGACGTGGTGAACGCGGCCATGCGCAAGTACCTGCGCCCGGACGCCTTCAGCACCGCCGTCGCCGGCGACTTCAAGAAGAAAGCGGCGCCCTGACGCACAACAGGGGCGGCCTCGCCCGCCCCGCCGCTGCCCATCCAGCCCCTGCCTCGGCAGGGGCTTTTCTTTTGGCGGGCCGCCATGATGCGCTGCCTGCCTGCCCGCTCGCCTGCCTGGCCGCACGGAGCGGCGCATGCCGCTACCCCACGCAGGTACCCCCGCCCCCCAGCCGGATCTCCCACGGCCGGCCAAGCCGCCCGAGGGCATTCTCCCTTCCACCTGTGGGGCAATTCATAAGAAAGAAATTTATTACTCGGTTATTTGGAAAGATGTTTTCAACGAATACGGGTTTATCCCAGGTGGGATAACGCGGAGAATTCAGTCATCGGGAACACATGACGAACCACGACGGAGACCCGCCGGATTCGCACCCTAAATCCAAGACACGGAGGTCTACCATGAAAACCCTGACTACCACCCTGCTGATTTCGCTAGCCCTGGTCGGCGTCGGCGCCCAAGCCGCCGATCTGTCGCAAGCCAAGAGCAGCGCCCAAGTCGCCACCGAACTGCAACAAGCCAAGGCCAGCGGCCAGTACACGTTCGGCGAGCTGGACTATCCGCCCGCCCTGCCCCAGGCCGCCAGCCTGAGCTCGCAGCAAGTGAGCGATGAGCTGCAACAAGCCAAGATCAACGGCCAATACACCTTTGGCGAATTGCAATACCCGCCCGTCGTCGTCGCCCCCACGGCCAAGGCCGCGAAGTCGCGCGCCGACGTGCTGGCCGAACTGGCGCAGGCCAAGGCCAGCGGCCAGTACACCTTCGGCGAGCTGGAATACCCGCCGATCGTGCGCTGAACCGGCCATCCGGTGAGCTGCTTGCTGTAGCCCGGCCGGCCTCAGACGGCATCATGGTCCGGGGCCGGTTTTTTCAGCCACGACAAGCGGATGCAGTACCGCCGCGGCAGAGATGCCGCGGTTTTTTTTGCCCATCGAAATGGGCCGCCAAGGCCGCGCGCATTGCGCGCGCCGGCTGCCTCCGACGACGCGTCTGTCAGCGCCGCGCCGACCCGAGATGAAAAAGCCCCCCACGCCGCGCGCCCTGCGGGCGCTAGCTGCCCCCCAAGGGGGCGTTTCATCTTGGTGGGGCCCTGCGATGAAAAATCCCCGCAAGGCATGACGCCCGTGCGGGGATAGGCAAGCCGGGACGCCAAATGGCGCCCTATCCGGCGATTCAGCTGAAGAATTCCTTCACCCGGTCGGTCCAGGACTTGCTTTGCGGCGAATGGCGGTCGCCGCCGTCGTTCAGCGAGGCCTCGAACTGGCGCAGGATGTTCTTCTGCTCGTCGCTCAGGCGCACCGGCGTCTCGACCACCACGTGGCAGTACAGGTCGCCCGGATAGCTGCCGCGCACGCCGCGGATGCCCTTGCCGCGCAGGCGGAAGGTCTTGCCCGACTGCGTGCCTTCGGGGATCGAGATCTCGGCCTTGCCGCCCAGCGTCGGCACTTGCAGCTCGCCGCCCAGCGCCGCCGTGGTGAACGGGATGGTCAGCTCGCAATGCAGGTCGTCGCCGTCGCGCTGGAAGATCTGGTGCTTCTTGATGTGGATTTCCACATACAGATCGCCCGGAGGACCGCCGTTGATGCCCGGCTCGCCATTGCCGCTGGAGCGGATGCGCATGCCGTCGTCGATGCCGGCCGGAATCTTGACCTGCAGGGTCTTGTTGCGGCGGATGCGGCCCACGCCATCGCAAGCCTGGCACGGATCGGTGATTTCCTTGCCGTTGCCGTGGCAGGTCGGGCAGGTCTGCTGCACGCTGAAGAAACCCTGCTGCATGCGGACCGCGCCCGAGCCGCCGCAGGTGCGGCAGGTCTTGGGCGAGGTGCCGGGCTTGGCGCCCGAACCCTTGCAGGTGTCGCAGTTTTCCCAGCTGGGCACGCGGATCTCGGTGTCGAAACCGGCCGCGGCCTGCTCCAGGGAGATTTCCAGCGCGTACTTCAGGTCGGCGCCGCGATAGACCTGCGGACCGCCGCCGCGACGGCCACCGCCGCCGCCGAAGATTTCGCCGAAGATATCGCCGAACGCATCGGCGAAGCCACCGCCCATGCCGCCGCCCATGCCCGCGGCATTGGGGTCGACGCCGGCGTGGCCGTAGCGGTCGTAGGCGGCGCGCTTCTGCTCGTCGCCCAGGACTTCATAGGCCTCTTTGGCTTCCTTGAATTTCTCTTCGGCTTCCTTGCTGTCCGGATTGCGGTCCGGATGGTACTTCATGGCCAGCTTACGATAGGCCTTCTTCAGTTCGTCGTCCGAGGCGTTCTTCGCCACGCCCAGGACTTCGTAATAGTCGCGTTTTGCCATGATCGGTGGGCCCGGAAGCGAGCCTTCTTTTCAGTGCTACAGAATGAGTCCGCCCGGTAGGCGGAAAATCCGGCTACCGGGCGGCGCTGGGCAGGTCAGAGCCTGGCCATCAGTGGTCGCGCTTGACTTCCTTGAAGTCGGCGTCGACGACATTGTCGTCCACCGGCTTCGCGTTGTCCGCGGCCTGTTGCTGGCCCGCGGCCTGCTGCGCCTGCATGTCGGCGTACATCTTTTCGCCGAGCTTCTGCGAGGCGGTCGACAGCGCTTCCACCTTGGCGTCGATCGCGGCCTTGTCACCGTCCTTCAGCACGGCTTCCAGGTCCTTGATCGCGGCCTCGATGCTTTCCTTCTCGGCGGCCTCGAGCTTGTCGCCGTACTCGGTCAGCGACTTGCGGGTGGCGTGCACCAGCGCGTCGGCCTGGTTGCGCGATTGCGCCAGCTCGGCCACGCGGTGATCTTCCTCGGCATTGGCCTCGGCATCCTTGACCATGCGCTGGATCTCGTCTTCCGACAGGCCCGAGTTCGCCTTGATGGTGATCTTGTTTTCCTTGCCGGTGCCCTTGTCCTTGGCGGACACGTGCAGGATGCCGTTGGCGTCGATGTCGAACGTGACTTCGATCTGCGGCACGCCACGGGGCGACGGCGGAATGCCTTCGAGGTTGAACTCGCCCAGCGCCTTGTTGCCGGCGGCGATTTCGCGCTCGCCCTGGAACACCTTGATGGTCACGGCGGGCTGGTTGTCGTCGGCGGTCGAGAAGGTTTGCGAGAAGCGGGTCGGGATCGTCGTGTTCTTCTGGATCATCTTGGTCATCACGCCGCCCAGGGTTTCAATGCCCAGGGACAGGGGGGTGACGTCCAGCAGCAGCACGTCCTTGCGCTCGCCCGACAGCACGGAACCCTGGATGGCGGCGCCGGCGGCGACGGCCTCGTCGGGGTTCACGTCCTTGCGCGGATCCTTGCCGAAGAATTCCTTGACCTTCTCCTGCACCTTGGGCATGCGGGTCATGCCGCCGACCAGGATCACGTCGTCGATGTCCGAGACCTTGACGCCGGCGTCCTTGATGGCCACGCGGCAGGGCTCGATGGTGCGCTCGATCAGTTCCTCGACCAGCGCTTCCAGCTTGGCGCGCGTGATCTTCAGGTTCAGGTGCTTCGGACCCGAGGCGTCGGCCGTGATGTACGGCAGGTTGATCTCGGTCTGCTGCGCCGACGACAGTTCGATCTTGGCCTTTTCGGCGGCTTCCTTCAGGCGCTGCAGGGCCAGCACGTCCTTGGACAGATCAACGCCCTGTTCCTTCTTGAACTCGGAGATGATGTAGTCGATGATGCGCTGGTCGAAGTCTTCGCCGCCCAGGAAGGTGTCGCCGTTGGTCGACAGCACTTCGAACTGCTTCTCGCCATCCACGTCGGCGATTTCGATGATGGACACGTCGAACGTGCCGCCGCCCAGGTCATAGACGGCGATCTTGCGGTCGCCCTTCTCGTTCTTGTCCAGGCCGAAGGCCAGCGCGGCCGCGGTCGGCTCGTTGATGATGCGCTTGACTTCCAGGCCGGCGATGCGGCCGGCGTCCTTGGTGGCCTGACGCTGGCTGTCGTTGAAGTACGCGGGCACGGTGATGACGGCCTCGGTCACTTCCTCGCCCAGGTAGTCCTCGGCGGTCTTCTTCATCTTGCGCAGCACGTCGGCCGACACTTGGGGAGGCGCCATCTTGTTGCCGCGCACTTCCACCCAGGCGTCGCCGTTGTCGGCCTTGACGATCGCATAGGGCATCAGGTTGATGTCCTTCTGCACCGCCTTTTCGTCGAACTTGCGGCCGATCAGGCGCTTGACCGCGTACAGCGTGTTCTTGGGGTTGGTCACCGCCTGGCGCTTGGCCGGGGCGCCGACCAGGGTTTCGCCGTCGTCCATGTAGGCGACGATGGAAGGCGTGGTGCGGGCGCCTTCGGCGTTTTCGATGATCTTGACCTGCCCACCGTCCATGACAGCCACGCAGCTGTTGGTCGTGCCCAGGTCGATGCCGATGATTTTGCTCATGGTGGGTTTACCTTGAATGTATATCTATGAAAATAGAGAAAATTTACTGTCCCCGCATAACTGGGGCCGCCGGCAGGGTTTTTCAAGACGTCCCGGCGGAATTTTCCGGAGGCGGCTCACGCAGCCGGCGGATCGCCGCCGTGAACTGGGGCACGCCCGGCCAGCCGGTGATGCGTCCCAGCCGCTTGCCCGCCCGGTACAGCACGAAGGTGGGCACGCCATGCAGCGAAAAACGCCGGCCCAGCGGCTCGTCCGCGTAGACGTCGGCCTCGAACCAGCTCAGATCCAATTCCAGCAGCGCGTCCCGGTGCAACAGGGCGGTCTGCTTGAAGATATTGCAGTTGTAGCAGTCCTGCCCCCACAGGAACACGCAGCGCAGATCGTCGCCCGGCGCCTGGACCACGGCCGCGTCGAATCCGGCGGAATCGACGTGGCGCATGCCGAAGGCCTCGAAGAAGCTGGCCGGGTCGAAATGGGTCGCGCTCATGGCTGGGGGGCCGTCCGGTTTCAGCCCTGGCCGGCGGACACCACCACCAGCGCGGGCCGCAACGTGCGGTCGGCGATGGCGTAGCCCTTCTGCAGCAGCTGCAGCACGGTGTTGGCGGGCTGATCGGCCGGCACCGACGAAATCGCCTGGTGCAGGTGCGGATCGAACTTGTCGCCCTGGGCCGGCGCGATTTCCTTGAGCAGGTTGCGCTCGAAGGCGGCGGCCAGCTGCTTCAGGGTCACCTCCACGCCTTCGCGCAGGGTGTCCACGGTCTGCTCGGGCTGGGCCAGCGCGGCTTCCAGGCTGTCCTTGACCGGGACCAGGCTCTCGGCGAACGACTCGATGCCGAACTTGCGGGCCTTGGACACGTCTTCCTGGGCGCGGCGGCGCACGTTCTCGGCTTCCGCGCGCACGCGCAGCAGCTGGTCATGCTGTTCATTGACGGTGGCCTGGGCGGCGTCCAGCTGGGCGCGCAGCTCGTTCAGCTCGGCCAGCAGGTCGTCCTGGGCGGCGGGGGCCGCGTCGGCGGCGGCGCCGTGCTCGGGCGTCTGGTCTGCGGGCTCGTGGGGTGCCGTCATGGGGAATCCTCCAAAAAGAATGGCTTTCGCAGACATGAATGGGGGCCAATACCCCTATTTCAAGCCCGGGATAGCGAAATATTCCCCGGCGGCGGAACCTTTGCGGAAAATTGGGGTCGCCTTACTTTTTCCTGTGCGGCTGGGCAGGCGCGGCCGGGTCGCTGGCGGGAAAGCTGTCCTTCAGCGCCCGGTCGACCCGGGCCTCGTCCGTTTCCGGCTCGGGATGGACGGCGATGGGGTCGCTGGCGGGAAAGGTCTCGGCCAGCGCCTCGTCCAGCTCATGCTCGACCTGATCCTCGTCCACCGGGGTAGCTACCGTCCCCTTTTTCACGGTCTTGCCAGTCTTGGGATCATGATGCATGAGCCTGCTCCTTCAAGTCGGTGAGGACGCGCCCCACCCTTGCAGATGCCTGGCCGTCAAGCCTGCCAGGCCGGCGATCCAGGCAGGATCGTCGTTCAGGGCGGGAATGTAGCGGAACTGCTTGCCGCCGGCGCCGAGGAAGGCATGGCGGCACTCCTGGCTGATTTCCTCCAGGGTTTCCAGACAGTCTGCCACAAAACCGGGGCACACCACGTCCACGTCCGTCACGCCGGCGGCGGCCAGCATCTTGAGCGTGGGCTCGGTATAGGGCTCCAGCCAGCGGGCCGCGCCGAAGCGGCTCTGGAAGGTGACTTCGATCTGCTCGCGCGGCAGCGACAGGCGCTGCGACACGAGCCGCGCCGTTTCCATGCAGTCGCGGTAGTAGGGATCGCCCAGCTCGATCGAGTAGCGCGGCAGGCCGTGGAAGCTCATCACCAGCTTCTGCGGACGGCCATGCTCGCGCCAAAAGGCTTCGATGCTGCCGGCCAGCGCGTCCAGATAGAACGCATCTTCATGGAAGCGCTTGATGAAGCGCAGCTCGGGCTGGTCACGCAGGCGGCCGGCGTGGCGGGTCACGGCGTCCACCACCGTGGCGGTGGTGCTGGCGGCGTACTGCGGATAGAGCGGCACGGTCAGGATGCGCTCGCAGCCCTGCGCGCGCAGCCGGCTGATCGCGTCCGGGATCGACGGATTGCCGTAGCGCATGCCCAGCTCCACCGTCGCTTCCACGCCCGCCTCGCGCAACGCCGCGGCCACGCCCTCGGCCTGGCGGCGGCTGTAGACCATCAGCGGCGAGCCCTCCTGCAGCCAGATGCCGGCGTAACGCGGCGCCAGCTTCTTCGGACGCATGGTCAGCACCAGGCCGTGCAGTATCGGCTTCCACAGATAGCGTGGGATTTCGATCACGCGCGGGTCGGACAGGAATTCGCCCAGGTACTTGCGGATGTCCCGGGCCGTGGGCGTGTCCGGGGTGCCCAGGTTCACCAGCAGCACGCCGACCTTGCCTGGCGCGCGCGGCGGCGGATCCTCGTTGAAGGGATCGTCCTGCTCCGGCTCGGGCAGGTAGCGTTCAGGCCACAGGTACTTGAACAGGCGAAGAAACACAAAAACTCCCCTTCCTCCGCGAGGAGGATGCAGCTTTGACTGGGAACTACTGGTTGTGGCTGAGCGCGTTGGACAGGAGGCGCGCCGTGATGTCCACGATGGGAATGACGCGCTCGTAGGCCATGCGGGTCGGGCCGATCACGCCCAGGGTGCCGACCACCTTGCCGTCGACCCCGTAGGGCGCGGTGATGACGGACACCTCTTCCATCGGCACCAGCTGGGAATCGCCACCGATGTAGATCTGCACGCCCTGCGCGCGGCTGGACACGTCCAGCAGCTGCAGCAGGTCGGTCTTTTTCTCGAACAGCGCGAACATCTTGCGCAGCCGGTCCATGTCGGAGGCGATGTCGGTCACGTCCAGCAGCTTGCGTTCGCCGGAGATCACCACGGCGTCGCCGTCCTCGGCCGCCTCGGCGCTGGCCTCGACCGCGGCCTGCATAAGGCGCGAGATGTCCTCGCGCAGCTGGGCGAGTTCGGTGGACAGCGTGCGGCGCACGGCGTCGAAGGACTTGCCGGCGAAATGGACGTTGAAGAAATTGCCGGCCTCCAGCAGCTCGGACTCGGCGTAGTCGCGCTGCACGAACAGGATGCGGTTCTGCACGTCGCCGTCCGGCGTGACGATGATGAGCAGCACGCGCTTGTCGGACAGGCGGATGAATTCGATCTGGCGGAACACTTGGGCGCGCTTGGGCGTGAGCACCACGCCGGCGAACTGGGTCAGGTTGGACAGCAGCGCGGCGGCGGCGTTGACGGCCCGGGTGGGCTCGGCCGCCGACAGCATCTCGCCCATGTTGCGGGGCTCGAGCTGGTACGACTGCACCGCCAGCAGGGAATCGACGAACATGCGATAGCCGCGCGGCGTCGGCACGCGCCCAGCCGAGGTGTGGGGGCTGTGGATCAGGCCCAGCTCTTCGAGGTCCGCCATGACGTTGCGGATCGTGGCCGGGGAAAGATCGAAGACTTTGGATAGCGTCCGCGAACCCACGGGCTGTCCATCGGCGATATAGCGTTCGATCAACGCCTTCAGTAACGCGCGTGCACGGTCGTCCATGGCGGGTATTTTAGGGAATCTTTTCCAATTGAGGCGATTTTTGTCCCGCAAGCGTATATGCGGCCCCATATAATCGGCAAACTGGCCCATTCCGGGCAAGTGTCGCGTTTTCCAGCGTCGCCTTTTCTGATCCGCTCGCAGCCATGCACTTTCCCACCGTCGCCCTGATCGGCAGATACCAGGACACCGGCCTGGACGCACCGTTGCGGGCGCTCGCGCTCGCCCTCAGGCAGGCCGGTCGGCAGGTGCTGGTCGACGCCGACACGGCGCGCAACACCGGGCTCACAGAATTCCCCGCCGCCTCGCTCGAAGAGATCGGCCAGAACGCCTCGCTGGCGGTGGTCATGGGCGGCGACGGCACCGTGCTGGGCGCGGCGCGCCACCTGGCGCCTTTCGGCGTGCCGCTGGTCGGCATCAACCACGGACGCCTGGGCTTCATCACCGATATCCCGCTGCAGGACTCGCAGGCCGCGCTGGCGCGCGTGCTGGAAGGCAGCTTCCAGATCGAGGAACGCATGCTGCTCGAGGGCAGCGCCTGGCGCGGCGAACAGCAGCTGTATTCCGCCACCGCGCTGAACGACGTGGTGCTCAACCGCGCCGGCCGCGGCGGCATGATCGAAGTCCGCGTCGAACTCGACGGCGCCTTCATGTACACGCAGCGCGCCGACGGCCTGATCATCGCCACGCCCACCGGCTCGACCGCCTACGCGCTGTCGGCCAACGGCCCCATTCTGCATCCGGGCATGAACGCCATGGTGCTGGTCCCGGTGGCGCCGCAGACGCTGTCCAACCGTCCCATCGTCATTCCCGACAGCGGCGTGCTCAACATGACCCTGACCGCCATGGGGCGCGTGGGCGTGGGCGCCAGCGTGCACTTCGACATGCAGACCTGGTCCGACCTGCAGCCCGGCGACCGCATCGTGGTGCAGCGCTCGCGCCACAATGTCCGCTTCGTGCATCCCGAAGGCTACAGTTTCTTCTCCACCCTGCGCCGCAAGCTGCACTGGAACCTGATGCCGCAGGCCACCGACAACGTAGAGTAGTTAGCGCCCCCCCATGCTGCGCACCCTGCATATCCGCGACTTCGTCATCGTCGAACAGACCGAGATCCATTTTGGCCCGGGTTTCACCGTGTTTTCCGGCGAGACCGGAGCGGGCAAGTCCATCCTCGTCGACGCCCTGGCCCTGGCCCTGGGCGAGCGCGGCGACGCCAGCGTGCTGCGCGAGGGCGCGGCGCGCGCCGACATCTCCGCCGTCTTCGACACGCCCGCGGCGCTGCGCCCCTGGCTGGCCGAACGCGAATTCGACGCCGACGAAGAACTGGCCCTGCGCCGCGTGATCGACGCCCAGGGACGCAGCCGCGCCTACATCAACGGCACGCCCGCCACCGTCGCGCAACTGCGCGAGCTGGGCGACAGCCTGGTCGACATCCACGGCCAGCACGCCCACCAGAGCCTGATGCGCCCGGACGCGCAGCGCGACCTGCTGGACGCGCACGGCGGCCATGGCGAACTGCGCCAATCCGTGGGCCAGGCCTGGAAGCTCTGGCGCGCGCTGGCCCGCCAGCTCGAAGCCGCCGAGAAGGACGCCGCCGGCCTGGCCGCCGAACGCGAACGCCTGCAATGGCAGGTGGAAGAACTCGACCGCCTGGACCTGGGCCAGGACGAATGGGACGCGCTGCAGTCCGAACATACGCGGCTGTCGCACGCGCAGTCGCTGCTGGACGGCGCCGGCCAGATCCTGGAAGCGCTGGACGGCGACGGCGATTCGGCCCATCACCGGCTCAATGCGGCCGGCCAGCGGCTGCAGCACATGCTGCGCCACGATCCCGGCCTGCAGGGCGTGGTCGACGAGATCGAATCGGCCCGCATCGCCGTCAGCGAAGCCGTGTCCGACCTGAACAACTACGTCAGCCGTGTCGACCTGGATCCGCAGCGGCTGGCCGACGTCGAGGCCCGCCTGAGCGCGGTGTTCGAGACGGCGCGCAAGTTCCGCGTCGAGCCCGACGGGCTCTGCGGCCTGCGCGAAGACCTGCACACGCAGTTGTCGGCCCTGCAGGCCGCCGCCGACATCGACAGCCTGCGCGAGCAGACCCAGGCCGCCCAGTCGCGCTACGACGCCGCTGCCGCCAAGCTCGGCACGGCGCGGCGCAAGGTCGCCAAGGACCTCGGCAAGCTGGTCACCCAGGCCATGCAGACGCTGGCCATGCAGGGCGGCCGTTTCGAGCCGACGCTGTCCGCCGCGGCGCCGTCCGCGCACGGCAACGAACAGGTGGAATTCCTGGTGGCCGGCCATGCCGGCACCTCGCCGCGCCCCCTGGCCAAGGTGGCCTCGGGCGGCGAGCTGTCGCGCATCTCGCTGGCCCTGTCGGTCATCGCCAGCCGCGCGGCGCGCGTGCCCACGCTGATCTTCGACGAAGTCGACAGCGGCGTCGGCGGCGCGGTGGCGGAAGTGGTCGGCAAGCTGCTGCGCGAATTGGGCGAGCGGCATCAAGTGCTGTGCGTGACCCACCTGCCCCAGGTCGCCGCCTGCGCCAACAGCCAGTTCCTGGTCAGCAAGGCGGAATCGCGCGGCACCACCCGGTCCAGCATCGAGGCGCTGGACGACGCCGCCCGCGTCGAGGAAATCGCCCGCATGCTGGGCGGCATCAAGCTCACCGCCACCACCCGCGAACACGCGCGCGAAATGCTGGAAGGCGCCGTCCAGGCCACGCGCTGACCCGGACCTGCCGTCAAGCGCGCCTGGCGCTCGGCGCCTCGTGCTGACGATAAAAAAAGCCCCTTCCATTGGAAGGGGCTTTTGATTTCACCGATCCGCGACGAGCGCGGCGCGAATCGGGGGGAATCAGGCTTGCTGCGTCCGGGCGCGAAGCCCAAGCCCGGACACAGGGGGGGGTTCAGCGGCCTTTCAGGCAGCTGCCGCAGATGCCGTACAGCACCATGGCGTGGCTTTCCAGCGCGAAGCCGTTGTCCTTGGCGACCTTCTGCTGGCGCTTTTCGATGTCGGGATCCGAGAATTCCACGACCTTGCCGCAGTTGGTGCAGATCAGATGGTCGTGATGGTCGCCGTCGTTCAGCTCGAACACGGCCTTGCCGCTGTCGAACTGGCTGCGGGCCAGGATGCCGGCTTGCTCGAACTGGGTCAGCACGCGGTAGACGGTGGCCAGGCCGATCTCGACGTTCTCGCCGATCAGGGCGCGGTACACGTCTTCGGCGCTGAGGTGCCGTTGGTCGGATTTGCGAAAAATATCAAGAATCTTCAGGCGCGGGAACGTCGCCTTCAGCCCCATGTTTTTCAGTTCGCTTTGGTCGGTCATGGTGTAATCGCTCTCCGTCCGCGTTGGCATGGGCAAGGATCAGGGGAAAACCGCAAGCGGGCCGCCCGGAATTCATGCCGCCCCGCGGAACTATCCTTATGAAACCTTTATGATAACGGTTTTGTCTGCTTCCAAATAATAGGGGCGCGTAGTGTCCATGATTGCACGAATTCCCTCCCGTTCGCTGAAGACCGGCTTGGCCGTCGCCGCCCTGGCCTTCGCCCTCGCGGGCTGCTCGTCCGGCAAATGGGGTTTCCCGTACAAGGCGGGCGTCCAGCAGGGTAACTGGATCACCCAGGAACAGGTGGCCTTGCTGCAGCCCGGCATGTCCCGCGAGCAGGTGCGCTTCGCGCTGGGCAGCCCCACGCTGACCAGCGTGCTGCACGCCGACCGCTGGGACTACCCGTACTACTTCAAGCCCGGCTACGGCGACGCCCAGGAGCGCAAGTTCACGGTCTGGTTCGAGAACGACCGCCTGGTGCGCTGGGAAGGCGACAAGCAGCCCGAGCTGCAGCCCTACCAGATCAACACGCCCAGCGCCCAGGGTGACGAAAAGGCCGAGAAGCGTCTGAACGAAGACGAAGCCCGCCTGAAGGAAGAGCAGGACGCCAAGAAGCGCGACAGCGCGGCCCCCGTCGACCCCGCCACCCAATACCCCGGCCAGCCGGGCAACGCGCCCGAGCCGCTGCGCTGACACCAAGGAATTCCCACATGCGTATTGCAATCGCAGGCGCCAGCGGCCGCATGGGCCAGATGCTGATCGAAGCCGTGCTCGCCGCCGACGGCCTGGAACTGGCAGTGGCGCTGGACCGCAAGGACTCGGCCTCGCTGGGTCAGGACGCCGGCGCCCCGCTGGGCAAGCAGACCGGCGTCGCCATCACCGACAACCTGGACGCGCTATCCGGCGCCGACTGCCTGATCGACTTCACCCGCCCCGAGGGCACGCTGGAGCATCTGCAGGCCTGCGTGCGCCATGGCGTGAAGGCCGTCATCGGCACCACCGGCTTCGACGAGGCCGGCCGCGCCGCCATCGAGGTCGCCGCCCAGAAGACCGCCATCGTCTTCGCGCCCAACATGAGCGTGGGCGTGAACGCCACGCTCAAGCTGCTGGACATGGCCGCCCGCATCCTGAATTCGGGCTATGACGTCGAAGTGTTCGAAGCCCACCACCGCAACAAGGTCGACGCGCCCTCGGGCACCGCCCTGAAGATGGGCGAGACCATCGCCTCGGCCTGGGACGTGGCGCTGCCGGACGTCGCCACCTGGAGCCGCCACGGCGACACCGGTGTGCGCAAGCCCGGCACCATCGGCTTCTCGGTGCTGCGCGGCGGCGACATCGTGGGCGACCACACCGTGTCGTTCTGCGGCATCGGCGAACGCATCGAGATCACGCATCGTTCGTCCAGCCGCGTCACCTACGCGCAGGGCGCGCTGCGCGCCGCGCGCTTCCTCGAAGACAAGCACAACGGCCTGTACGACATGCAATCGGTGCTGGGTCTCTAAGCGGCCGTCCAGGCCGCCGCTGGCGGCGCGGCAGTGCCCGACCGGACAAGCCGGCGCATGAAAAAGGCTCCTTCGGGAGCCTTTTCCTTTTTGCAGGACCACCGCGCCGAATGCGCGGCTCAGACTCGTACCGGCTCGGGTTCCAGCGCCACGCCGTAGCGCGCGGCCACCGATTCCTGGATGGCACCGGCCAGCGCCATGATGTCGGCCGCGGTGGCCCCGCCCCGGTTCACCAGCACCAGCGCCTGACGGTCATGCACGCCGGCGGCGCCCAGACTGCGCCCCTTCCAGCCACACTGGTCGATCAACCAGCCGGCGGCCAGCTTGTAGCTGCCGTCGGGCTGCGCATAGGAAACCAGGCCGGGGAAACGCGCCAGCAGTTCATCGCGCCGCGTCGCGGACACGATGGGGTTCTTGAAGAAGCTGCCGGCGTTCCCGGTCACGGCCGGATCGGGCAGCTTGGCGCGGCGGATCTCGCAGACCGCGTCGAAGATATCCCTGGCCGTCGGCGACGCCGTCCGCGACAGATGTTCGTGGCGCTGCAGGTCCGGATACGCCAGCACCGGCCGCCACGGCCTGGGCAAGACGAAGCGCACGCTGACGATGACCCAGCGGCCCGGCGCGTCGTGCTTGAAACGGCTGTCCCGGTAGGAAAAACAGCAGTCCGCCGCGGACATCTCCACCATGCGCGCCTGTTGCACATCCCAGGCCGTCAGGCTGTGAAAGCGCTGGTCCAGCTCGACGCCATAGGCGCCGATGTTCTGCACCGGCGACGCCCCCACCGTACCCGGGATCAGCGCCAGGTTTTCCAGTCCGTCCCAGCCCTGCTCGACACAGGTCGACACGAAACCGTGCCAGTTCTCGCCGCCCGCCGCCTCGACCAGCCAGGCGTCGGGACGCGCTTCCAGCAGTCGGACGCCCTGGAAGCGCACCCGCGCCACCAGTCCCGGCACGGTCTCGGGCAGCACCACGTTGCTGCCGCCGCCCAGCACCAGCAGCGGCGCGCGCTCCCGCGCCAAGGCCGACAAGGCTGGCAATTGCGACGGCTGATCCAGCGTCACGCAGGCCCCGGCGCGGGACGCCAGGCCCAGGGTGTTGAGGCCGGAAAGATCCTGGGCGACCGGGAACAGCGTGGTTTTCGCGTCAGGCATGGCAGGGGAATTTGACATGGGTGCTGCGGGGTTGCTATAGTTTCTGTCTTCGCTCATATTACTTGATTGAGTTTTCCGGTTTTCCGCTCGTTGCAAGCCAATGGTCAACGAAAGGCAAACTTGGCAAACCCGGTGGAATAAAAACCCGCTGGCAAGACAAGCTCAAAAAAATCATGTAAGATGCGCGCCTTCTGATCGATAACCAAGTTGATCAGCGCGACAGCCGACAGGATCACATTCTTCGGCGCGCAATAAAAAATGCGGTTTCCGCAAGCAGCTGGCGCAAGCCAGCCGCCCAGAGGGAACCAATGCGGGAGTAGCTCAGTTGGTAGAGCGCAACCTTGCCAAGGTTGAGGTCGCGAGTTCGAGACTCGTTTCCCGCTCCAAATTCTGATCCGCAGGTTTTCATGCCTGTGGATATTGAGAAAGGGCCGAAAGGCCCTTTTTTCATTTCTGCCCCCCCTCTCCACGACACTGGTCGCCGTTCGGAGCCAAGCCTAGAATACAAAAAACAAAGGCTGGAATTTCCTGGGGGAACATGCCATGACCGTAATCAGCCTGTCGACTGATGTCATGCCGCCATCCGAACGCGCTGAATCCTGGCGAGACTTCATCTCCAGAACGATTCACAACGTCTCCGTCGAAAGGATATCGGCCAAGGACTTTTCCGCCAGGATCAGCGCCAGGCAACACGATGGCATCCGCTGCGCATCGTTCTGGACCAAGGCGCACGATGTCTGTGGCAAGCGTGAGACGCTGGGCAATGCCGGCGCCTCCGGCTATCTCGTCAGTTGGCAGATGGAAGGCACGGCGGAAATCACCCACGACGAACAACGCCGGATCCTGGTTCGTCCGGGGGATGTCACCATCATAGACAGCCGCCGCCCGATGAAAGTCTGCTTTCCTGGAAGCGTGCGCAGAATCGTCGCCAACCTGCCGGCGGCCGCGGTCGAAAAGTCACTGCCCGTCTTGCAGCACGTCCACAGCATGCCCCTTGCGCCCGCTGAACCGTTCGCCACCATCCTGCAGTCCTATCTGGTCGAATTGTCCACGGGAAACCATGCGCTGAAACTCGGCGATGGCGATCTGCTCGTGGAGAACATCTGCAATCTGCTGCGGGTGATCGCGCATCGCCAGGATGTCTACATGACGCCTCGCGAGCTTCAGCGCGCGGCGATTGCGCGGTTTGTTTCCCGTCACGCAAGCAACCCCGATCTCTCACTGGACGACGCCGCCGCCCACCTCAGGATGTCCAGTCGCTTGATCCAGAAAGTGCTGCATGAGCAGGACAGCAGTTTCTCGAACCTGCTGCAGCAGGAAAGGCTGGAACTGGCTCGAACACAACTCCTCGCCTGCCACGACCGGATATCCAGCATCGCCTACTCATGCGGCTTCAATGACATCTCCCATTTCAATCACGCCTTCAGGAAACGATTCGGCATGACGCCGTCCGACCTCCGTTCGGCCGAATCCGCCGATCGGCGCGACGCCTAGCGTTTCCCCTGCCCTGCAGCGCCTTTCAGGCGCGACTGCCTTTGAACACCTGCTCATGGAGCGCATGGCCCAGGGGATGGGAAAAATCAAGGAATGCATCCAGGATGTCGTAGTGATTCTTCCCCCGGACCTCCAGATAGGTCGCGTCATAGCTTCTGCCCTGGAGCGCCTGGGCGTAGTCCCTGGATTGGCGGATGTACTCGCCCGTTTCATGTTCCGCCACGGCGATCACATAGGGCACCCGCCGTCTTGGCGTGCGGAACATGCTCGAATTCCTCAAGGACTGGGCCTGATCCAGCCGCAGATATTGATTGAGGAAAGAAAGCCGCCTTGCCTCCTGGTCATAGATTCCGCTTAGCGACATGGCCGCCTTGATGACGTCATCCGGCGCGCCATGATCATCCCAGCAGGCTTCCAGCGCGCGCGCGACGATATGCGCGCCGGCGGAGTGGCCGGAGATCGTGATGGCATTGGGATCGCCTCCCATGACGCGGGCGTGCCGATAGACCCAGGCAATGCTGCGGCGGGTCTGCGCCACGATGTCGTCCAGACCTACCGCGGGACACAGGCCGTAGTTCGGGATGACAACGACCGCGCCCCGCTCGACCAGCGGCCTGGCCACGAAGCTGAAGTTGTACTTGTCCTGCGAGCGATAGCCCCCGCCATGGAAAAAGACATGGATGGGCGCGCCGCAAGACCTGGACTGAAAGAAGATGTCCAGCGTCTCGCCTTCCTCGCCGCCATAAGGGATATCCGGCGAGAACAGCAGGCTGGCCCTGGCCGCCGCGCTTCTGGCGTTGTAGTCGTCGAAGTACGGCCTGGTTTCGCCCACATGAGCCGCGGCGTTGTACTCGCGATCGAGCTCGGCCTGGTCAAGATTCCGATAGACATGTTGCCGCATCCCGCACCCCTTGAAGTTCATCGAGCGCCTACTGCGGCTCGATACCCGAAGACTTGATGAGCTCCCCCCAGCGGCGGGTGTCCGACGCGATGTCGGCCGCGAACGCCGCCGGCGCATTGGCCGCCGCGGAGATTCCCAACTTCTCGAACTGTGCCTGGACCTGGGGATCGTCAAGCGCCTGGGCCACCGCCGCCGCCAATTTCTCGCGAACGGCGAGCGGCGTTCCGGATGGCGCACCCAGGCCCCACCAATTCGATACGTTCAGGCCAGGCACGCCCGACTCCGCCGCCGACGGCGCATCGGGATAGCCCGGCAGCCGCGAGGGCCAGGCGGTGGTCAATACATGAATGCCCTTGATCCCGCCGGCCACCTGCTCCAGCCCGGCCGATACGCTGGCGAAATAGACCTGCACCTCGTTGGCAAGCAAGGCGCGCACCGACTCCGCGTTGCCCTTGTACGGCACGTGTTCCAGTTGCACGCCGGCCAGGCGCGCGAACAACAGCCCCGCCAGGTGGGGCGCCGTGCCCACTCCCGAAGAAGCATAGAAGAACGTGCCCGGCCGTTCCCTGGCCAGCGCGATGAAGGCCTGCACATCCTTGACCTGCACGGCGCCGCTTGCATACATGACGTACGGCGTTTCTATGACCTTGGACACCGGCGCCAGCGGCTTGATCGGCCTTTCGATCAAGGATCGATACACGAACTGGTTGATCGCGTAGTTGTTGACCGCGGCCATCAGCAGCGTATGGCCGTCAGGCGCGGCGTTGGCGACGAAATTCGTGCCGATGTTCCCGCCCGCGCCCGGACGATTCTCAATGATGATCTTTCCCTTCAGCGCCTGCTCCATTCCTGGCGCGATCAGCCTCACGACCATGTCTCCGGTGCTGCCCGCCGCGTAGGGCACGACGATATGAATGGGCTGGGACGGATACGCGCTGTCGGCCGCCAGGGCGGTGGTGGACAGCATCGCGGCGATGCAGAAGATGACTCGACCGATGATGGACCTGGACATGGCGTCCCCCTTGGAATATGGCGCGCAGTGCGCTGTGCCGGGAAACCTTACCGCAGCCAGGAAACCGCGCTTGGTCTGCCGCGCATCTTGAATGGTCTCAAGCGCCCGGCGCTGCCGATGGGGCGGCGCGGTCGCCCCGGCACGGCCCGGAAAGGCAAGCCCGGCGCGCAGACATCGCGCTGGCACAAGCTATCTGCGCTTCGCGCCAAGACTTGTTTCAAGGCCGGCCTTCAGAATCATTCCATCGAAGACCATACCGTCGCGGACATGAAGACCAGCCTGACAGATGAGCAGCTCGCCGATCCCGCGATCGCGGAGGCGGACAGGATCCTGAATACGTGCCAGCACTTCGGCTTTTGCACGGCGGGATGCCCCACTTATGTGCTGCTGCACGACGAGAACGATGGCCCGCGCGGACGCATCGATCTGATCAAGGAAATGCTGGAAAGCCAGCGAGCGCCAACGCCGCAGACCGTTGCGCACATAGACCGATGTCTTTCCTGCATGTCGTGCATGACCACTTGCGCGGTCAAAGTCGACTACATGCACCTGGTCGACACGGCGCGCGCGCACATAGAGGAGAACTACCGGCGTCCTCCCGCGCAACGCATCGCCCGGGGCTTGCTCGGCCGTGTATTGCCGCGCCCCGCGTTGTTCCGGATGGCGCTGGCCCTGGGCCGCCTGGCCAGGCCCTTTTCGGCGGCGCTACCATCCTCCCTGCGCAGCGCATTGCGCCTTATTCCCGAACGACGCCGGGCAGGCCCCCGCCAATACCGCTACCCCGCCTGCGGCGAACGGAAGTGGCGCGTCGCCTTGCTGGCGGGTTGCGTGCAGCCCGTGCTCTCGCCGCACATCAACGACGCGACGATACGTCTGTTGACGCGCCTGGGTTGCGAAGTGGTCGTGCCAGCCTCGGCGGCCTGCTGCGGCTCGTTGAATCTGCACATGGGCAACCGCAAGCAGGCCCGCGAATTCGCCAAGGCCAACGTGCGGGCCTGGATCGCGGAAATCGACGGCGAGGGCGTGGACGCCATCCTGGTCAATGCATCGGGCTGCGGAACAACCGTCAAGGACTACGTCCATCTGTTGCAGGACAGTGACCTCGCCGTCGCGGCCGCGTGTGTATCCGCGCTGGCGCTCGACATCACCGAATGGCTGATGCGCATGAATCCACCCGACCCGCCCTCTCCCCGGCGGCACCGGGTTGCCTACCATGATGCGTGTTCCCTGCGTAACGCGCAGAAGGTCACGGACCCGCCGCGCGCACTGCTGCGCAAGGCAGGCTACATCGTGCAGGACATACCGGAAGCGCACTTCTGCTGCGGTTCCGCGGGCACCTACAACCTGCTGCAGCCCGACCTTGCCCGGCGGCTGGGACAACGGAAAGCGATGAACATCGCGAGCCTGGCGCCACAGATCATCGCCGCGGGCAATATCGGATGCATCACGCAAATCGGCCAGTACAGCGATGCGCCCATCGTACACACCGTCGAGCTGCTCGATTGGGCCTACGGCGGCAGGCGGCCGTCAGCGCTGGAGGACATCGCGCTCGAAGAACTGCCCGCGCCGGCCGCGACCGAGGACAGCGCTCCCGGGACGCAGGCCTCGGCCGTCGTCAGGCTGCACAAGAAGACCATGCCCGACGGCGACGACGTCGGGATCTGGTGATCCACGCCTATCCACAGGAGACATCATGAACGAGGGAATGCAGGGCTTCCTGCACGAAGTCGCCGCCAGCATCGGCGAACAATGGGTGGACACGCGGCGGGAAACGCTCGCCCGCTACGGCGAACACACCTTGCCGGCGCCGGTCCGGGAACCATCGGCCGTGCTGTTCCCGGCGTCAACGGAACACGTGCGCGCCATCGTCCTGGCGGCCAATCGGTGGCGCGTCGAGCTCTACCCCATCAGCACGGGCAACAACATCGGGCTGGGCTCCCGGGCGCCGACCAGCGCCGGCCAGGTGGTGGTGGATCTGGGCTACCGCATGAACCGCATCCTCCAGGTCAACGAGGAAACGTGCTACGCCGAGCTCGAGCCGGGCGTCAGCTTTCAGATGCTCCATGATGAACTCGCGCGGCGCGGCAACAAGCTGATGGTCTCCGCGACCTCCGGCCCGCCGCATGGCGGCATCATCGGCAACGCGCTGGACCGAGGGGCCGGCTACGGCCCCTACTTCGACCACTTCGGCATGCTCTGCGGGATGGAGATCGTCCTGGGCAACGGCGACGTCATCCGCACCGGCGACGGCGGTCTCGACACCGAGGATCCGATCAACTGGCACGTCTCGCGGTTCTCATCGGGGCCGGCGCTGGACGGGCTGTTCGCGCAGTCCAATTTCGGCATCGTGACGCGCGTGGGCATCTGGCTCATGCCCCGGCCGCCCGTCTCGCGCTCCTTTCACTTCGTCTTTCCGGACGACGAGGACATAGAACAGATCATCGATCTCTGCCGTCCCCTGAAGCTCTCCAATTTCGTGCCGAGCCTGTTCCGCGTGGCGAATGATCTGTACGCGCTGGCGCCAGAGGAACGCAACCCCGAATACATGGCCGGATCGAAGGATGGCATCTCGGACGCGGGCCGCGCCGCGCTGCAGCGCAAGCATGGGCTGGGCGCCTGGCAGGTGTCCGGCATGTTCTATGGCCCGTCCGACGCCGCGCTGGAGCCGCAGATCCAGCGCGTGCGGGCGCATTTCGAGCGCAGCGGCAAGGCCCGCTACATCAGCCATGAGGAGGCGCAGGGCATGGCGCCGCTGCGCGTGGCGATCGATTCCATGGACGGCCGCCCCAGCGCCAACGAATTGGGCATGCTGCAGTGGCGGCCCGGCAGCGGCAACTCATGGTTCCTGCCCGGCACGCCCATGGTGGGCAAACAGGCGCTGGCGCTCGATCGTCTCGGGCGCGCCATTTTCGCCAAGCACGGGATGGACTACATCGTGATGCACGTCGCGTCCGCGCGATTCGCGCGGGGCCTGCATGTCCTAGTCTGGAACAAGGACGACAAGAACGAAAACGCGCGGGCCGATGCCTGCTATCGGGAGTTGGCCGCAACATTCGCCAGGCACGGCGTCGGCGTTGGCCGCGCCCCGGCGGACTACCACGACCTGCACATGCGGCAAATGATCCCGGAACTGCGCGACGCCTGCGCCGCCATCAAGAAGGCGCTTGATCCCAACGGCGTCATCAGCCCCGGCAAGTACGGGATTCCCACGGAGAAATGATGATGGCGCATGACGACAACTGGCTGGGTCCGAAAACAGGCTCGCGCATGGTGGTCGCCGGAGGCTGCGGCGGCATCGGACGCGAACTCGTCGCCCAGGCGCTGGCCCATGGCGTGCACGTCACGGTGCTGGACCTGCCCAAGGCCATCCGCCCCGACTGCCGCCTTGCCGGCGCCCGATACATCGGCTTTGACGCGCTTGAAGAGCAGTCCATCATCGAGGCGGTCGGACAAATCCGGAGCGCCTGGCGCAACGTCGATGCGTTCGTGTTCCTTTGCGGCTATCCGATACTGCCGCGCCGTCCCCTGGCCGAGGTCGCGCTGTCGGCATGGAATGACCTGATGTCGGTGAACCTGACATCCGCGCATATCCTGGTACGCGAACTGCTGCCGCTGCTGCGGGCCAGCGAAACACCCTCGATAACGACCGTGGCATCGAGCCTGGGCTACCAGGTCATGCCGGGCATGGGCGCCTACGCCGCGTCCAAGGGCGCCCTGGTCAGCCTGACCAAGGCATTCGCCATGGAGCTGGCTCCTCAGGTGCGCGCCAATGTGGTGGCGCCCGGCGCCGTCGAAACGGCCTTTCTGGGGGGAGGCACCGGACGCGAGGACATCGTGAGCGACCGAGGCTGGTTCGACCAGCTGAGCGACAAATATGTATCCTCCATACCGCTGGGCCGCGTTGCCAGCCCCGCCGACATCGTCGGGCCCATCCTGTTTCTTTCCGGACCGGGTGCCGGCTACATCACGGGGCAGGTCCTGCATCTGAACGGCGGCAGGTTGACCCCTTGAAGGTTGAAGATGGCTATGCGGCAACTCGAGCATCAGTATTTGACAGGACAACTGCGGGATACCTTTCCCGGGCTGTTCGCTGCGTTCGAACGCGCCAACGCCAGGATCCTGTCCGATCTGGACTGGCAATTGAACGTGCCATACGGCCGGGATCCCCGCGAAACGTTCGACCTGTGCAGGGCGCCGGCCCGGGCGCTGGGGACCGTGCTGTTCTTGCATGGCGGATACTGGCAGTCGCGCGACAAGTCGCAGTTTCGCTTCATGGCGGGAGCATGGGCCAAAGCCGGCTTCAATGTCGCCCTGGCAGGGTATCGCCTGTGCCCTGACATCTCCGTGCGCGATCTCACCGAGAGCATCCAGGCAGTGCCATCGGCCGTCGTCCACGCCTTGGAGGCCACGCAACGGAACCTGCCCATCATTCTTGCGGGCCACTCGGCGGGCGCGCATCTGGCCATTGAACTGGCGCTGGCATGGAAGACACGCAACCCGGCAACGGCAACGCTCGCCGGGGTCGTGGCCATCAGCGGCATATACGATCTGACGCCACTGGTGTCGACGACGCTGAACGATCGCCTGCGCCTTGATCTTTCCCAGGCCAGGCAGTGCTCGCCCATATTCCGGGTGCAAGGCGGAATATCCCCCGCGGCATTCCTGGTCGGCGGCGCGGAAACCCCGGCCTTCCTGCGGCAAAGCCGGGAAATGGCGGAACGCTGGGCCGCGCATGGCAATCCCGCCACTTACCAGGCGCTTTACGGGCAGGATCACTTCAGCGTGCTCGCGATGCTGACCGCAGACCATGGCCCGCTCGCGGAGCAGGCGCTCGCGTTCATCTCGCGGCCCGGCTAGCGGCGCGGGCCACCCGGACATGGGCGTGCCAACTGCGCAACCGCCACGGCCAGCCCTGGTCCGCTACTGCCGCAGCAACTCTCCAATTTCGCGCGCCGCGCGGCGCAACACCGGCAGCACCTCGCGCACCCTTGCGTCGGTCATGCGGCCGTGCGTGGTCGCCACGGTCACGGCCGCCAGCAGCAGGCCGCTGTCGCTATGCACCGGCAGGCCGACCGCGCTGATGCCCGGAACCGCGCGATTGGCGATCAGCGCGTAGCCGACCTTGGCGGCCTGCGCGCAATGCGTCCGCACGTCGCGCGCGTCCAGGTCGCCGTAGGCGCCCAGGCGCGGCGCGATGGCATCAATGATCCCATCCTGCTCCGCCGGCGTCAGGTTGGCCAGCAGCGCCAGGCCGCCGGCGCTCACGCCCAGGGGCTGGCGGCTGCCCATCGGCAGGGCCGGCGTCTGGATCGGATAGCCGCCCTGGACGCGGTTGATGCATACCGCATCGTTGCCGCTGCGCACGAACAGGAAGCTGGTATCGCCAGTCTCGACGGCCAGGCGTGTCAGGGCGGACATGCTCAGGTCGCGCAGGTTGAACCGGTGCGCGGCGGCCAGGCCCAGTTCGAAAACCAGCGCGCCGAGCCGATAGCGGCGCGTCGCCGTATCCTGCACCGCCATGCCTTGCGCGACCAGCGCCCTGAGCAGGCGATGCATGGTCGGCCGCGCCAGGCCGGCGGCGCTGGCCAGATCGACCAGCCTCATGCCGGCGTCGGCCTCGCGCGCCAACAACTTCAACACCTGAATGGCCCGGGTGATGCCCTGGGCGCCGTTCACGGTTTCTGTGGCTAGGCTCATCGTCAGTCCAATTGATGGAATTTAATTTATTTCACTTGGTGGGCATGTATTTGGCAACCTAGCATGTCTTCGCGATGTATCCGGGTCAAACCATTCCAACATCTTTTCCATTATTTGGAATAGTTGACCCACTGCAATGATTCCTTGCTGGAGCGAAGCCGATGCAGCCGTCCCCTCCCCCCTGGTCCGCACGCGACCGCGTGCCCTACGAACCGATCACCCGCCGCGCGCCCTTCACGCTGCCGGGCAATGCCCGCGTCGCCGTATGGACCATCGTCAACGTGGAAAACTGGCAGCCGGGGCTGGCGATGCCCCGCGCGGTGCTGCCGCCGCCCATGGGCCAGCCGCTGCTGCCCGACATCCCCAACTGGTGCTGGCATGAATACGGCATGCGCGTCGGCTTCTGGCGCTTCCTGGATGTGCTGAACGCGCGCCGGCTCAAGGCCACGCTCGCAGTGAACGGCACGGCTTGCCAGCTGTACGCCCCGGCCTGCCAGGCCGCGCTCGACGCAGGCTGGGAATTCATGGGCCACGGACATGTGCAGCAGCCCATGCATCGCGTGGCCGACCAGGCCACGGCGATCCGCGACACCATCGCCGCCATCAAGGCCTTCACCGGCCGCGCGCCACGCGGCTGGGAAAGCCCCGGCCTGACGGAAACCGACGACACCATCGACCTGCTGGCCGAGGCGGGCATCGAGTACGTGGCCGACTGGGTGCTGGACGACCAGCCCGTGCCCATCAGGACGCGCTCGGGCGATATCCTGTCGGTGCCCTATACCGTGGAACTCAACGATGTGGTGATATCGGCCGTGCAATTGCACGGCTCCGATGAACTGCTGCGGCGTGGCCGCGACCAGTTCGACCAGCTGTACCGCGAGGGGGCCGACATTCCCCGCGTGATGGCCATTTCCATCCACCCCTATCTCACCGGCACGCCGCACCGGATCCGCTATCTGGCGGAACTCTACGACCACATCCTGTCGCATCCCGACGTGCTGATGTGCACGGGCGAGGAGATCCTCGACATCTACCGCGCGCAATCGCAAGGAAAGCAGCCATGAACGGCGTGCCCGGCCTGAACCCGCCCCGCATCCTGCTGCTTGGCACCGGCGGCACCATCGCGATGGCCTCGGATGCTGGCGACGCCATCAAGCCCGCCCTGCAGGCCGACGAGCTGGTCCGCGCCGTCCCGGCGCTGGAGCGGATCGCCGCCCTGGAAACCGTCGCCTACTCGAACAAGCCGGGCGCCACGCTGACGCTGCGTGATCTCGCCAGCCTGTCCGACGTGATCGCGGACGGCTTCGACCGCGGCTGCCAGGGCGCCGTCGTGGTGCAGGGCACGGACACCATCGAGGAAACCGCTTTCGCCCTGGAGCTGCTGGCGCAGAGCGCGCTGCCCGTGGTCGTGACGGGCGCAATGCGCGGCGCCCAGGCGCCGGGCGCGGACGGTCCGGCCAACCTGCTCGCGGCCGTGACCGTGGCCGCCTCGCCGGACGCGGCCGGACTCGGCACGCTGGTGGTCCTGGGCGACGAGGCGCATGCCGCGCGGCACGTGCAGAAGACCCACACCACCCTGCCGTCGGCCTTCCGCTCGCCCGGCGCGGGACCGCTGGGCACGATCCAGGAAGGCCAGTTCCGCCTGTTCGGCTGGCAGGCGCCGCTGCCGGCCGTGCGCGTCGAGGCCGCGCAACTGGACGAGACCCCGGTCGCCCTGCTGCGCATCGGGCTGGACGACGACGGGCGCATGCTGCGCGCGCTGCCGCAACTGGGCTACCAGGGCGCGGTCATCGAAGCCATGGGCGCCGGCCACGTGCCGGCATGGCTGGCGCCGGACATCGGCGAACTGGCGGCGCGGATGCCGGTCGTGCTGAGCACGCGCGTGGCGGCGGGTCCGGTGCTGCGCATCACTTACGGCTTCCCCGGGTCCGAGAGCGACCTGCTGGCGCGCGGCGCCATCCACGGCGGCAGCCTGGGCGGACTCAAGGCCCGGCTGCTGTTGCGCCTGCTGCTGGCGGCCGGCTATCAGGGCGCCTCGCTGCGCGCCGAGTTTGCCTGCCGCAGCCTGGCCGACGCCTGAGCGCGGCCACGTCATCCCCATCAACGCCCACACAGGAGTTCCCCAAATGCAAAAGCGCCATGCAGCACTCGGGATGTTCGCCGTGCTGCTGTTCTCGTATGTCATCAATGCCATAGACCGGCAACTGTTCTCGGTGCTGGCGGCCGATGTCCGCAACGCGCTGGATCTGAGCCTGCCGCAGGTGGGACTGGCGTCCACGGTCTTCACGCTGGGCATGGGCGTGGCGGGCATTCCGACCGGCTACCTGCTGGGCAAGACGTCGCGCAAGTCGGTCACGCTGGTCGGCCTGGTGATCTTCTCGGCCGCGACCTACCTGACCGCCTACTCGCGCGGCCTGCCCGATCTGCTGCTCTACCGTTTCGTCTCGGGCCTGGGCGAGGCCATGCAGCTGACCGCCCTGCTGGCCATCGGCACGAGCTACTTCTTCCAGCACCGCGCGGTCGCCGCCAGCTCGCTGAACTTCACCTTCGGCATCGGCGCCATCATCGGCCCCAACCTGGGCGCCGCCATCCTCGGCGCCACGCACTGGAAAATGCCCTTCATCGTGTTCGGCCTGTCCGGCATCGTGGCCTTCGTGCTGATCGTGCCGCTGGTCAAGCCATGGTTCAGCGAAGCGCGTCCGCAGCCCGATCCGACAGCGAACCGCTCCGGCGCGCCGGCCGATCCCGCGCTGGACAGCCTGTGGACCCCGACGCCGCTCATGCTGGCCGTCGCCACCGCCTTCGCCGGCCTGTCCATCTACGGCTATCTGGGCCTGTACCCGACCTATCTGCGCGACGCGCTGGGCTTCACGCCCAAGCAGGCGGCGGGCGCGGTCAGCTTCTACGGCCTGGGAGCCCTGCTGTCGCTGCTAGGCGGCTGGCTGGGGGACCGCTACGATTACCGCAAGCTGCTGTTCTTCTCGTTGCTGATCTCTGCCGTGGCCGGCGGCCTGCTGTTCACCGAACTCGGCCATTCCCTGGCGCTGCACGCGACGCTGTCCTTTGTCTTCGGCGCGGCCATCAGCGGCATGGTCTACGCCAATCTGTCTGCGGGCATCATCAAGTCTGTCAGCAGCGCCAAGGCCGCGCAGGCTTCCGGCCTTTTCGTGGCAAGCCTCTACATTCCCGCCGCTTTCGCGGGCTACCTGCTCGGTCATCTGAAAGGCGAAATGGGCTGGACCCTGGCAGGCATCCTGCAAGTGTCGGGCTGCGCGCTGCTGGCGGCCCTGCTGGCCATCATGGCGGGCGCGCGGCGCGCGGATTGAGCGTCTTGGGACGGCCGCCAGCATCAAGCGCCGGCGCAAGCTGCCTGCCCTGAAACAGGCCGGGCCCGGCGCAATGCCGGACCCGGCCCCACGGATTCCGGACTCGCCTGCCCGTCCCATGGGACGGGCTGACAGGGAGCCAGATCCACTACCGCCTTACTTCACTTCGGTCCAGGCTTCCGACCAGTTCAGGCCCGTGCCCGGCGCGTAGTACTGCGCCGACTGGCCGCACCAGTTGGTGTAGGGCCAGGGCTTGCACTCGAAATCCTGGCCAGCGTTGCTGACGCGTTCGCCCGCCTTGTAGGCCGTGCCTTCCTTGTAGGCCGGGTACTTGCCGCCGCCGGTGCCGCCGCCGCCCTGGTCCTGCTTCTTGACCGTGACGGTGTGCTCGGCCGAGGACGAGCCCTTTTCATTGGTCACGGTCAGGCCGAACGTGTAGGCCTTGTCCTGCGACAGCTTGGGCGCGACGAAGCTCAGGTCGGCCTGGTTCACCGGCGCGGTGATGCCAGCCGGCAGCTTCCACAGATACGTCAGCTTGCCGCCGCCGTTGTTCGAGCTCTTGCCCGACAGCAGCACGGTGGCGCCGCCCTCGGCGGTGGCCGGGCCGGTCACCTTCGCGGTGGGCGGCACGATGCCGACGGGGGGATCGACGGGTTCCGGACCGCGCTGGTCGACGGCGAAGCTGTAGACCTTGTTCAGGCCGTAGACTTCGTTGCCATTGGCGACCGGCTGCGGCACGACCTTGCCGTCGGCGCCGAGCTTGCCCAGGCGAACGATGCCGGAGGCATTGTTGGTCTTCTGGGACAGCACATACTGCCACTGCTCGGGCTTTTCCTGGCCCTTGGACACGATAATGGAGTGGCTTTCCAGATCGCCGCCGCGCACCTTGTCGAACACGCGCAGGGTCATGGTCGAGCCGGTCTCGACCTGGCCACCTTCCAGCGTGCCGCTGGCCTTCCACTGCATGTCGACCGGCATCACGTCCACGTTCGAGCAGGAGTAGAAGCCTTCCTTGGCGTCCGAAGGATCACGCTGCCAGACCGTGTAGATCACGCGCTTGCCGGTGTACTGGGCCGGGATCTTCACGTCCAGCTTGGAGATCTTGTCGTCCACGGGACGGTCCATCCAGCCGGAATCGCCGATCAGTTCCAGATCGGACCAGCGCAGGCCAACCTTGGGGTCGTAGCTGTCCTTGCTGATGTAGGTGCGGAAGTACTTGGTGATGTGCGGAGCAGTCTGCTCGTACTTGAACGTCAGCTTGCCGTCCGCGCCCGGCGTCAGGACCGTGGTGGGCCAATCATGGTTGCCGTCGATTTCCTTCCAGTCTTCCTTGCCGCCCGCGCATAGCAGGCCGTCGCGGATGTAGTCCTGGTGGTTGTCCAGCACGCCCCCCACGTTGTTGGACATCCAGCTGGACGACTGCGGGGCGATCTTGCCGCAGCCGCTGTGCTTGGGATTGCTCCACGGCGTGTCGAACTTGTTGCACGCGTATTCGCGGCTGGGCGGGTCGATCAGGGAACCGTGGGCGTTGGCGGAGGTCGGAGCCATGGCCATCAGCACGGCCTGGGTCAGGGCCGCGACGGGCAGCGCCATCTTGACCGCATTGCGCAGGGAAGCACGCATCTCTGTTGAGTCCTTTGAATGTGAGAATGAAGGTGAACGCCAACGCGAATCCGGATGAAGCGACGAATCGCGAAAGCGGGCGCATTATGTGGACCGCCCTTCATTCGAAAAACCATTCTCAAGAGAGCCTGAATATCGGGGCCACCGACAGGCACGGGCCTGCGCGCCGCGCTCCTCGCCGTACGTCTCGCCACATGCCCGGCGCCATGGTCCCTCGTGTGGCAAGACCTAAAAAAAGCGCCTCGCGGGCGCCTCATTCCAGTCTGACGGCGGCGCCTTGCGCGGCGCCGCCGGGTTCGGGGAGATCATCCTCTTCAAGCGCGCCACCGCGCGGCAACAACGGCATGGTCAGGATGAAGGTGCTCCCCTGGCTCGGACGCGATTTCACCATCACCTCCGCGCCATGCCCCTTGGCCACGGCGGCCACGATGGCCAGGCCCATCCCCACGCCGTCCTGGCAGTGCTTGCGCGCCGCCGCGGCCCGGTAGAACGCCTGGCACAGCCGGGGCAAGGCCTCGGCCGCGATGCCCACGCCCTGGTCCGTCACGTACAGCCGCGCGGCATTGCCCTGGCGTTGCGCGCCAAGCGTGACCCGCGTGCCCGATGCCGAATACTTGACGGCGTTCTCCAGCAGATTGACGACGGCGCGCAGCAACATGCAGTAGTCGCCGGCCACCCATAGCGTTTCGTCGCCGTCCTCCACGGCGATCGACACGCCTTTCTTGTCGGCCAGGGGAAACACCTGGTCCGCCGCGCTGTGCGCCAGGTCTTGCAGCGACACCGGCAGGAAGCGCGACCGGTCCAGCCGTTCCGCTCGCGACCGCTGCATGAAGTGCTGCGCGACCGACAGGCCGTATTGCACCTGGTCCCGCACCGAACGCAGAAAGTCATGATGCACCGCCTCGGGCTTGTCCGCGCCCTGCTTGTCGACCAGCGCGAGCACGGCCGACAGGGGACTGCGCAGGTCGTGCACCATCTGCGCGACGGCGTCGCGGTCGGGCGCGGCAGGCGCGATCTTTGGCGGTTCGGATGTCGCCGCGGCCGCCCGTGGGGCTGCCTCGAGGGAAACCTGGGCGCGGGCCCGTGAAACGCCGACGCGCCAGCGGACCATGCAGCCCAGCATGAACACCACCGCCATCACCGGCGACCCGGCCGGTGTCACGCGTCGCGCGATGATCAGCGTCAGCACCACGGCGGTCCAGAAGACCGCCAGGCGCAACGCGGCTCGTCCGCGCTGATGGAACAGGCCCAGGGCCATGATGAACAGGGCAACGCAGGCGATGACCAGTACATCCGCCGCGCTGAAAGGCCGGGGCGGCGAACCCACGCGGCCCCCGGGCAGAACCAGCGCCAGGGCGACGATGCTCAGGTGACAGCACAGCCAGGCGTTTCGGCAAGGTGCAAGCGCCGTGTCGTCGGCTCGCGAGTCCAGGAATTTCGACAGTCCCATATCACGCCATCCCGGAAAGATCAGGCCACGCGCTCAAGGCGGTATCCGTAGTTGTAGACCGTGGAGACCACATAACCGTTGCGCGCGCGCAGCCCCAGCGCCGAACGCAGGTTGCTGATGTACGTGGCCAGGCTGGCGTCGTACTTCCGGTCCACCGTGCCCCAAATGTGCTGGCACAGCGCATCCTTGGTCAGGATCCTGCCAGGGTTGCGAAACAGCAAAGCCGCAAGCTCGAACTCGCGCGCGGGCAGGCTGACGGGCCGCCCTTCCACGGTCAGCCTGCGCGACTGCAGGTCGAACGCATAGGGACCGACCTGCAGCTCCTGCATCGGCGCATCGGCGTGACGCGCGCGCCTGGCCTGCGCGGCCACGCGCGCCAGCAGCTCGCGTTCGCGCAGCGGCTTGTGCAGGTAATCGTCCGCGCCCGCATTCAGCGCGGTGACGATGTCGTCCTCATCGTCGCGCTGCGTCAGCATCAGGATGGGCATCGAGCGGTTCAGATTGGACCGCGCCCAGGACAGCACGGACAGGCCGGACGCGCCGGGCACTTCCCAATCGAGCAAGGCCGCGTCAACGGCCTGGTTGCGCAGCAGCGCGATGAAGCTGTCGCCATCGCCGCGCGCCACCACCTGATGGCCGCGATCGTGCAGCAGCTTGGTGACCCAAGCCCGCTGGGCCGGACAGTCCTCGAGAACGGCAACGATCATGCTGCGCCTCCCCGGGTCGTCGCAGGTACTTTGAACATGCGCATGCCTCCGGTCAGTAATGTGTCAGGGACGCATCATTCCATAACAAATTTGCCCACCCAATCAGAAAATTCTCAAAGAAAAGACGTGGTAGGTTTTGCTAACCAAATTCACTTTCCGTGGCAGAAACCGGCCCCTCAACGCCGTTCGTCGTACAGGAAGATCCAGTCCGCATAGCGGCCCTTGCCGGCGAAATCGCCCAGGCTGGCGGGAAATCCGTCCTGCTTGAGCGGCTTGCCCGGCGCCTGGCTGTAGACGCCGATGACGCCGCCGTCCGGCCCCTTCACCACGCCCCAATCGGCGCTGCCCGTGAGCGGATCCCGGTACAGGCGGCGCAGATGCCGCAGCATGAACGGCACGCGGCTGTCCTTGAGCAAGGCGTCGAGGGATCTTGGAAACGCCGGCGCCGGGCCGGCGCGGTAATAGGACGCGATCGCCCGCTGGAACTGCTGGCCGATGAACAGCAGCTCGGCCTCGCGCGCGCGCTGCTGCTGCATGCTCCAGGGCCGCGCCGTGGCGGCCAGGCCGGCGGCGATGGCGCCCGCCAGCATCAGCACGCCCAGGTACGCCAAGCCTGACTGCGCGCGCGCCGGCGCGCTACCACGTCTCATAGCTGCTTCCATCCAGGCCCTTGCCCGGCGCGCCGCTGGTCACGTCCGCCACGCCGCCCTCTTCGGCGGCCTGCGCCTTCCAGGAATCGCGCTTGCCCGTCAGCGGGTCCAGCGGCAACTCGCGCAGGTACTTGCCGGACACCAGCTTTTCCAGACCCTCCGGATTGACGCCGTGATCGGCGCGGTAGTCGTCGATGGCCAACCGGATCGCGCGCAGGTTGTGTCGCAGCACCGTCTCTCTCGCGCGGTCGTTGCTCTTGAAGAAAGACGGCGCCACCAGCGCCGTCAACACGCCGACGATGGCCATCACGGCCAGCAGCTCGATCAGCGTGAAGCCGGCGCAGGCGCGCCTACCATGCGTTGTACGGGATGCCATTGGTTCCTTTTCTTTCGCTGCGGGAACGCAGGTCGAATACATCGCGGCCGGACGAGAATGACTCGGCCGAGCTGTCGTAGCTGCGGGTCTCCCAGGTGTCTGCCGCGTCCGTTCCCTCGCAGGACTGGCACATCGGATCCGCCGGCAGGCGCCTCAGGAAGTACAGCTTGCCCCCGTTCGGATCGCTCTTGTCCGTCACGCCTCGCGTCAGGCTGTCCAGATCCGGCGGATAGCCGCTGCGATCCAGGGATTTGTCGATCTTCCCCTCCAGGCTGGCCGCGTGATAGGCGTCGATCGCATCGCGCACGAGGCGCAGGCTGTGCCTCAGATCCTCTTCCTGATTGCGGCGCCGGACCAGATCGGCGTAGGGCAGCGCCACGCTCAGCAACAGCGCCAGCAGCGTGAGCGCGGCCAGCATTTCGATCAGGGTGAAGCCTTGTTGCCTGCGCATGGGCATCCTCAATACGGCGGCGCCAGCGGCGCGTCCAGCCCGGGCCGGGCCGGCGCGGTCGTCAAGGGCAGCACGGTCACGCTGGCTTCGGTGCCGGACGGGAAATAGCTGTTGGACGCCGCCGGCAGCTCCAGCGAACGCTCCACGTGCGGCGTCAGCAGCAGCACAATCTCGGTCGATTCCTCGCTGTCCTTGCTGCTGCCGAACAGGCTGCCCAGCCATTCCAGCGTGCTCAGCCCCGGCAGGCCGCTGGTGTTGCCGGACTGTTTCTGGTTGACCAGTCCGGCCAGCACCTGCGTCTCGCCGTCCCTCGCGGTCATCACCGTCTCGGCGTTGCGGGTGCTCATGGGATAGACCACGCCGCCGCCCGCCGTCTTGACCTCGCCCTTCAGGTTGCTGACTTCCATGCTGACCTTGACGGACACGTCGTTGCCCAGCGTGACCTGCGGCTCGACCTGCAGGCTCAGGCCGACGTCCTGATAATTCACCGACTCGGTCACCACGCCATTGGCATTGGTGGTGGTCACCACCGGCACCTTCTCGCCGATCTTGATGCTGGCCTTTTCCATGTTGCGCACGCGGATCTTGGGATTGGCGAGCACGCGGGTCTTGCCGCGCTTCTGCAGCAGGTTCAGTGCCATGGACAGCTCGTTGCGGCTGGAAACGCCCAGCATGTCGCTGTTCAGGCCAAGGATGTCGCCCACGGTCACCTTGCCGCTCTCGCCCTGAGGCAGGATCGACAGGCGCAGGTCGCTGGGATAGTCCACGCCGACTTCCAGCTCGTCATTGGTGTTCACTTCCAGCACGCGCACATCCATGGTCACTTCCGACTGCGCCAGGTCCAGCGCGGCGACGATGCGCTCGGCCACCGCGATGACCTCGGGCGTATCGCGCACGATCAGCGCGTTGGCGCGTTCATCCAGGTGCACGTTCTTGATCGTGCCCACCTGCCGCAGCGCCGGCACCACCTTGGCGGCCTGGGCATTGCTCAGGTAGAACACGCGCACCATCAGCTCGCGGTATTCCTTGGACTTTTCCGCGCTGGCCGGATAGATCAGCAGGCTGCGCTCGCTCAGCACCTTCTTCTCGAGCTTGCTGGTGCGCAACAGCAGATTGATGGCGTCCTCGGCGGTGGTCTGGTCGGCGATGATGGTGGCCGGCGCCGACGAGGCCACCTCCGGATCCAGCACGAAGTCCACGCCGGCGATCTTCGAAATGGCCTCCAGGATCTGCACCACCGGCTGCGACTTGAAATTCAGCGAGACGGGCTTGCGCAGCGCGTCGGCCAACTTGGGCCGTGCCGAGGCGCGCTGCACCTGGGCGCGCATCAGGGTGGCACGCAACGCCCTGGCCGGTTCGTAGTCCGGCTGTTCCTGCAGGATCCGGTTGACGATGTCCAGCGCCTCGGCCGGATGGTCGGCCTGCCGCTTGCCGGCCTCGGCCAGGTCCCGCTTGAGCAGCAGGCGACGCTCCAGCTGCGCTTGCAGCTGGCGGGCGCGCATATTGCCGGGCTGGACGGCCAGCAAGGCGGACAGTTCAGCCTGCGCGCCGGCTTCGTCGCCAGCAGCCATCTTGCCGCGCACGCGCTGCAGCAGGTCCAGCGCGGCCTGCGCGCCATCGCGCGCCAGGTTCTTGCCGTTCTCGATATCGTCGGGCGCCTGCTCCTGGCGGGCCAGCGCCTGCGCGTAGCGTCCGGCGGCGTCGGACGACGGCGCATCGCCAGCGCCCTGCTTGAACATTCCCGGCGCCGAGCAGCCGCCCAGGACGAGACCGAGTAGCGCCGCCGTGGCGGCATATCTGGAAATCATGATGATCCTGTTCCTTGAGGAAATTCGGGAGAGAACGGCAGGTCCACGCTCACCTCCTGGCCATCCGGCGCCAGCAGCACCGCGCGTCCGGGTTCCAGGGACTTCAGGCGGTACCCGTCCCTGGGCGCGCCGCCGGGCCGCAGCGCGGATGGCGCGGCGCAGCGCTGGCACAGCAAATACAGGCGGTCCTCGGAGCGCAACACCACGATCCGCTGACCCGCTTCGCGCCACTCGCCCACGCGGGCGAACAGCGGCGCGGCGACGGCGTCCGCCGCCGGGGCGGACCTGGACCGCTGCGCGGCGGCGGACGCCGCGTCCGCATCCACGTCCGGCCCTTGTCCGTCCTGCGCTTCCCGCGTCGCGCGCGACAGCGAGTCCCAGCTTTGCGACGGAAAGATATCGACGTTGCCCGCCCGCGCGACGCCCGCAACGCCACAGGCCGCCAGCAATGCGGCCATCATGCCCACGCGCGCCCGGCTCATCGCGGCGCTCCCAGCATGCTCAGCTTCATCTTCACCTCGATCAGCCGGTTCTCCGGGCGCTGGCGATCCAGCGCCAGCGTCTCCATGCGCAGCAGCGGCTGCGCGGCCAGCAGCTCCAGCGCCGCGGTCAGGTCCTTGTAGGAGCCCACCGCCGACACATCCATCGACGTGCGCCGCAGGCTGCCGCGCACGGCGTCCTCGCCGCGATAGCGAATATCGATCAACAGCAGCCCGGCCCCGCCCAGCTGCTCCATCACGGCGAACTTGCGCTGGTCCAGCGCCATGCGCAGCTGTGCGCGCACCTGCTCCATGGCAGCGGCCGGCGCCGACGCGGATGTGTGGCAGGCCTGCAATTGCGCGATCAGCTCAATGCGCTGGCGACGCAGCTCGCCCTGCTCGGGCCACAGCACGAAAGCGCCGTGGACGGCCAGCACGATGGCGCTTGCCAGCGCGAGCAGGCCGCCCCGGCCCAGCGCCGCGCGCCAGCGCTGCAGATGCCAGCGGCAGCACGCCAGCAATGGAACATTGCCCAACGCCTCGCGGCGCTTGACCAACACAGCCCGCAGGTTCATCGGACCTCCACCAGGATCGACACAACGGTGGCCTGGTTCGGATCGCCCGGCCGCAGGCCGTGACGCTCGACCACGGCGTAAAAGCCCGGCTGCGCCGCGTTCAGGCGCTGGACAAAGGCGAAGGCCTCTTTCAGGCTGGCGACCAGCATTTCCACGCGAGCGGACTTGCCGCCCGACTCCAGCTTCAGTCCCAGCATGGCCACGCGCGGCGACCAGGCCTTCTCGACCGCGCGCAGGATGGCCGGCCGCAGCCGGTCCTCGGCCCGTTGGCGCGACAGCAGGGCCTCGATCTCGCGCTCCTCGGGCGATTGCGCCAGCCTGCGGCGCTGCTCGCGTTCCTGCTGGAGGCGGCGCTGCGCCAGGCTGTCCTCCATGGACGCGACCTCGCGACGCAGGGCCAGGACGCTCCATTCGCGCCAGGCCGTCAGGCCAACCACGACCAGCAGCAGCAGACCGGCGACCAGGCAGGCGCCGTTGAGCCCGGCGCGCCGCGCGAAGTCCGCCATTCCTCTTGTCCGGGCCTTCATGCCGCCACCGCCAGCATGGGATGCGGCGCGCCCAGCCAGCGCGAGGCGTCCGGCAAGGGCAGCGCATCGGGCGCGCACAGGGACGACCAGCGATAGCCGTTCCCGCCCGCGCGGCCGCACAGCAGTTCAGCCATGGACAACAGCGTCTCCAATGGCTGCCCCGGCTCGCGGCGCAGCGTGATCAGATCCTCCCAGCCCTGTGCGGACCGCCACAGGCAGCTCAGCGCACCGGTCTCGGCCAGCACCAGGCCGCCGCTGTCGCGCAGCGCGGCGCGATGTCGCGCCAGGCAGGAAGACAGCAGATCGTGGCAGGACCACAACCGCCAGCCGCCAGCCGAGGCCGTGCGTTCCAGCGCGTCGAGCAGGCCGGCATCGATGCCGAAGGCCAGCCGCGCGCGACCATGACGGCCCGCATCCAGCCGCAGGCGCAGCGGCCCGGCAACGCCGCGCTCGCGCATCAGCGCCCGCGCATAGGCCTCCCACTGACGATCGCCGCCGCCCAGCGTGGCTTGCCAGGGCAACACCTGCGCGTGCGCCCACGGATAGCCGATCCACACGCGCAGCCGGTTGCGCCACGCGCCGCGCCGGCGCCGCAGGCCTGCCAGCAATTCGCCGGCCGCGCCTGCCGGATCGCCGCCATGCGGCTGGCTGCGGCCATGCCCGAGCGGCGCCAGCACCGTCACCTTCTCGGCGTCGATCAGCATGGCGCGTTCATTCCATAGCGACGGCACGGCACACCTCCTGATAAGTCGTCAGCCCGCGCGCGACCGCCTCGCCGGCGGCATCGCGCATCGATTGATAGTCGGCGCAGGCGGCCAGGGCCGCCTGCCTGCGTTCCGGGGACCGTTCCAGCAGCGCCGATTTCATGCGGCTGTCCAGGCGCAATACCTCGGCCAGCGCGATGCGCCCCAGGAAGCCGGTGCCGCGGCAGGCCTCGCATGCCGCCGCCGGCGCGACCGGCCCGCCGCCGCAATGCGGACACAGGCGCCGCACCAGCCGCTGCGACACCACGCCGTTGAGCGATTCCAGGAACGTGGCCGCCTCCACATCCATGTAGAGAAATCGGTCGATCACGCTGAACGCGTCATTGGCATGCACCGAAGACAGCACGCGGTGCCCGGTCAGCGCCGACTGCACGGCAATGGCGGCCGTCTCCGCATCGCGGATCTCGCCCACCAGGATCGTGTCCGGGTCGTGGCGCAGGATGGAGCGCAGCCCCCGCGCGAAGGTCAGCCCCTTCTTTTCGTTGACGGGAATCTGCAGCACGCCGGCCATTTCGTACTCCACCGGATCCTCGATGGTGATGATCTTCTCGTCGCCGGTGTTCAGCTCGGACAGCGCGCCATACAGCGTCGTCGACTTGCCGCTGCCCGTCGGACCCGTGATCAGCGTCAGGCCATAGGGCAGCTGCGCCAGCGCGCGGATGCGCGCGGCGGTCTGCGCCGGGAAGCCCAGGCCATCCAGGCTGAGGCGCTCGTCCTTCTGCGAGCGGTCCAGCAGGCGCAGGACCGCGTTCTCGCCATGGTTGCCCGGCATGATGGACACGCGGAAATCCACCTCGCGGCCCTGCAGCTCGACCTTGAAGCGCCCGTCCTGCGGCACACGCTTCTCGGCGATGTCCAGGCTGGACAGCACCTTCAGGCGCGACATCACCTGGTTCGCGGTCAGCTGGCCGGGCACCTTGCGAATGGTGTGCATCGCGCCGTCGATGCGGTAGCGGATCAGCAGTCCTTCCTGGTCCGACTCCAGGTGGATATCGCTGGCGCGGCTCTGCAGGCCGTCATAGAGCGTCATGTTCACCAGCCGGATCACCGGGCTTTCGTCCTTGGCGAGCGAAGCGATGGAAATGGACTCCACCGCCTTGGCCAGCGTGTCCTCGGCAACGTCCACGGCAACGCCGTCGAGCACACGTTCGCTGGCCTCGGCCTGCTTGAGCCAGGCGTCGACCGCGCCCGGCAGGGCCAGCGCGAACCGCACCGGCCGGCCCTCGAAGCGCGTCTGCAACCACAGCCGCACGCGCCGGTCCAGCGGCGCGCTCATGACCGCCAGCAGCTCGCCGTCCCGCTCCACCATCGCGACGCGGCAGTGCAGGGCGTCGGCCAGCGGCAGCACGTCGTGCCTGGCGACGGCCCTGGCCCAGTCGGCCGGCTCCATATGCTGCATGCCCAGCGCCATGGCGACCATGGGCAGCAGCTGTGGCGCGCGCGCGAGTTCCTGCTCAAGCAGGCCGGGCCGCGCGATCCACGCCTGCGCCTGCGTCGTCCCGGATTCGGGCATCGATTCCGTCATGTTCATCTCCTGACCGGACGGCGCGGGCGCCTGTCCGCGCGCTTATCCCATGCTGCTGGCCAATTCGAAGATCGGCATGTACAGCAGCACCACGATGGTCCCCACCATTGCGCCGACCACCAGCATCAGCAATGGCTCGAAGACCTTTCCGAAAACCTCGACCGCATGGTCCAGGGTGCTGTCGTGAAACAGCGCGATCCGTTCGCACATGCCGCCCAGGTCGCCGCTGTGCTCGCCCACCCGCAGCAGGCGCCGCGCCACCGGCGTGGTCAGTCCGTGCGCGGCCAGCGTCTCGCCCACCGCCTTGCCGGCGCGCAGCTCGGCCAGGGCCTGTTCCAGCCTCGCGGCCAGCCGTTGCGGCAACAGGCGCCGCGACAGCTCCAGTGCCTGCAGCACCGGCGTGCCGCCTTCGACCAGCAGCCCCACCGTCCGATAGAAGCGCGCCAGCACGAACAGAAAGGCCACGTCGCGCAGCTTGGGCAGCCGCCAGATCAGCGCGGCCAGCGCCGCGCGGATGCGCGCCGTGCGCAACGCCAGCACGGCAGCCGCGATCACGCCGGCGATGCCCGCGCCCAGCGCCATGCCGTGCTCCCGCACCAGCCGCGCCCACCACAGCAGGGCCTGCGCCGTGGCCGGCAGGGCCTGCAGGCTTTCGAACACCACGGCGAAGCGCGGGATCACGAAGAACAGCATGAACATCAGGACGCCGAAGCCGACCGCGACCACGGCGGCCGGATACAGCAACGCGCCCACGACCTTCTTGCGGATGTTCTCGATCCGCAGCTCATAGTGCTGATAGCGCCGCAGCGCCTGCGGCAGCTGTCCGCTGCCCTCGGCCGACGCCACGGTGGCCACCAGCAGCTCCGGGAAGACGTCCGGCTGCGCCTGCATGGCCTTCGACAGGGGCTGCCCCTGGTACAGCTCCTTGAGCAGGGCCGCGAGCACGGCCTGCACCTGGCGGCTGCCGGCGCCGGCCTTGTCGCTCAGAGCCTCGAGGGCTTCGATCAGGGCCAGCCCCGCCTCCAGCAGCGCCGACAGCTCCTGCAGCAGCAGGCCCAGCGAGATGCGGCGGCGCTTGCCGGCGGCGCCCGCGATGCGCGCGGGCCTGACGCGCTGCACGTCCAGGACCACGCCCTCATCCGGGCCGATCTGCGCGACGGCGGCGTCCTTGCTGCCGGCGCGGCATACGCGCTCGCAGACCTGGTCCCGCCGCAACAGCCGGACCCTGTATTCGCCGCCCATGTCAGCCGCCAACCCGGCGGCGCCGTTCGCGCTCGCCCGCCAATTCCAGGTACAGCGGCCATACCCGCTCGACATAGCGCGTCCTGGCGACCTCTCGGTTCGCCGCGCTGCCGGCGTTGTACGCGCCGACGGCGCGCCAGGTGCGGCCATGCCGCCTGATGAAACCGGACAGGATGGACGCGCCCACGTCGATCGACAGGCAGGGCTCGTCCAGCAGGCGCTGGCGCGTGATGCCCTGGCGCGCGAGGTCGGGCAGGTGCATGCTGTTGATCTGCATCAGGCCGATGTCATGGCTGCCGTCGCGATTGCGGTTGATGGCCCGGGCATCGAGCGACGACTCCGCGCTGGCGATGGCATAGAGCAACAAGGGATCGATGCCGTGGCGCTGGCCGGCGACGCGCCAGCAATCAGGCGCCGCGCTCGCGGCAGAAGCCGACAACAGGCAGGCGACCGCCAGCGCGGCGCGCGCCCTAGAGGCCATAGACCAGTTCCCCATTGCCGCCCGCCCGGCCTTCCTCGCCCAGCGAAACGATCTCTGCCTCGCCGCCGCGCCCCGGCACGTTCAGCTGATAAGGCCGCCCCCACGCATCGGCGGGCACGTCCTTCGCCAGGTAGGGGCCGTACCAATTCGATATGCCCTGCGGCGCCTTGACCAGCGCCTGCAATCCCTGGTCGGACGAGGGATAGCTGCCCACGTCCAGCCGGTACTGCACCAGCGCATCGCCCAGCGTCTTCATCTGCGCCTGGGTGGCGCGCACCTTGGCGCGGTCGACCTGGGAAAAGAGCTTGGGCCCGACGTAGCCCGCCAGCAAGGCGATGATCAGCAACACGACCAGCAGTTCCAGCAAGGTGAAGCCCTGCTGCGCGGCGCGGCCACGCCGCAGATTGAAAGTCTTCATGATTGCGCTTGGTATCCAAAGAGCGCCGCGCTCGCGGCGGATCCCTCGCGCGGCACGGCGCGCGGACGGCGGATCGGCGTGCCGCCTTCTGGGAAAGGCCGGCATCTTGGCACCGCGCATGCACGGCCTCAACGTTTCCAAAACGAATCTAAATTGCGCGGTCCGTCGACGCGACGCAATCGCGCGCACTCCTATTTAGAAAACCCTGAGAAGCGTGGCGTCCGTTCCGCCGTGCCGCTTCAATGGCGCCTTTTTTTCGGCGCCGACAGGCGCGCAACCCAGGAACGACGAAGCATGAATCCGTCTCTTCATGCCGCCCACGGCGGCTATTCCCGAGCCCAGATCGCCTTGCATTGGCTGAGCGTGACCCTGATGTGCTCACTGGTGCTGGCCGGCGAACTGCGCCATCTGCTGGTCGAGCACGCCGACATGCGGATGCGGCCGATCATGATCGTGCACATCGGCAGCGGCATGGCGCTGCTGGTCGTGATGCTGATGCGCAGCGCGCTGCGCGCGAGCCGCGCCAAACCCATCGGCGCGACCACCCTGCAGCAGTGGTGCGCCCACATCGTCCACCTGGCCATGTATGTCTTCGTGCTGGGCGAATGCCTGGCCGGCTGGGTCATCGTCAACGCCAAGGGCCTGGTCATTCCGATGCCCGGCATGGGCTGGGACTTCCCCCGGCTGGTGGACGCCGATCCGCAGTTGGTCCGCTACATGGTCCAGGCCCACGAATGGCTCGGCTTCCTGCTCTACGCCCTGCTGGCCGCGCACATCGGCGCCGCGCTGTGGCATCACTGGGTCGTCAAGGACGGCACGCTGGGCCACATGGGCCGTCCGGGCTGGCGCCTGGCGCGGCGCGGACAGCGCCTGCAGAACGCGTCCTGAGCGACACCCCGGACGCTGGCGCATCGCGGTTTTGCGCAAATCCGGAATTCGGGTAGAATTCGCTCCCGCCTTGATTCCGGTTGATTGACCCGAAAGCTAGGCGCAGGCAACGGCGCTGTCGGCATGACGGCGACGCCAGCCAAAAACGCGGGAGTAGCTCAGTTGGTAGAGCGCAACCTTGCCAAGGTTGAGGTCGCGAGTTCGAGACTCGTCTCCCGCTCCAACATCCGATCCGCAGATTTCCACCAGAGTCTGCGCATCCTTGAAAAAAGGGCCTGTCGGCCCTTTTTTCATTTCCGCGCGATCCCTCTTCACGCGAGATAAGGCAGCCTCGGCGCGGGCACCCGCTCGTGGATCTGGCCCACACGCTCGACGATCTTCAGGCACGACGCTTCCAAGTGGCGCCGCAACGCTTCCTGCGCCTGTCCCGTCTCGCCCCGCGCCAGCGCTTCCAGCACGCCCAGGTGCTCCTGCATGAACGGATCTTCGTTGGGCATGGGCGCGGCAGCGCCCAGCACATGCTTGCTCAGCGTCAGGATGCAGCGCGTGCGCTGCAGGCTTTCGAGGATGCTGTCGTTGGGACAACGGCCGATCAGCGCGACATGCAGGTCATGCTCCAGCCCATCCAGCTCGGCTCGGGTCAGGCGCGGATAGCGCGCCTTGGCGCGTCGCAGCCGTTGCGCCATCGCGGCAATCTCTTCGGCGGACGTGCCGGCGGCCGCGCCGGCCAGCGCGGCGGGCTCCAGCAGCCAGCGCAGCTGATAAAGGTTGCGGATGCGTCGCTCGTCCAGCGGCGTGACGATCCAGCGCTGGCGCTCGTCCTTGCCCACCAGACCCAGCCCTTCAAGCCGCAGCAGCACATCGCGCGCGGCGGTCCGACCGACCCCGAAGTGCCGCGCCAGCTCGACTTCGTTGAGCCGATAGGCGCCGAACACCGACAGATGGACCACGTCGTGCTCGACCGCGTGGTAGATGTGCTCCCAGCCCTGCGCCTTGCGCACGGGTTCGCTCTCATCGCCCATGCCCAGCATCCCGGGCGTCAGCGGCTGCCGCAAGGGCGTCTCGGACGCGCCGCCCGCCAGCATGCCCCGGCCGTCGAACCGCGCAACCAATCCTTCGTTTTCCAGCTCGCGCAGCGCCTGGCGCACGGGGTTGCGCGTGACCCCCAGCAATTCGGACAACGGCCCCTCGAGCAACACCATGCCCGGCGGCAGCGCGCCGCCGGCCAGCGCCTGGCGCAACAGGTCCGCGATGCGGGCGTAGAGAGGCGTGCTGGCGGACGTTTCGGGCAAGGAGGATTCGGGGGACATGAACGTATTCGTGAACGGCTTCACTGGTATGCATCGGTTGTGCGTCAGACCGAATCGTAAGACAAGCACGCACCCGATATGAAGCAGCTAGGGAAAACGATAGCGCTTATTGCCGACATTGATCGTTTATATTTTTGATCATTGCCGGCAACAACCCTTTATCGACTCCGAGCGCGAGCCTTCCGGGCGGGAAATCATGGACTACGACTTCGACTTCAGCTTCCTGTCCACGCATTGGGATGCCTTCCTGGCCGGCGCGCGCTCGACGGCGCTCATGTCGCTGGCGACGATCGCGCTGGGATTCCTGGCGGGCGCGCTGTTGGCCGTGATCCGCACGCAAGGGCCGCAGCCGGCGCGCCGGATCGTCACGGCCTACGTCGATGTGATCCGCAACACGCCGCTGGTGATCCAGGCCTTCTGGCTGTTCTTCGGCCTGGCCTCCCTGCAGGTGCGCATTCCGGCGGTTGCAGCCGCGGTCATCGCCCTGGTGATCAACGTATCCGCGTACACCACGGAAATCCTGCGGGCGGGCATCGAGTCGATTCCTCGCGGCCAGATCGAGGCCGCGTCCTGTCTGGGCATGAACCGCTGGAAGGTCCTGCGCCTGGTGGTCCTGCCCCAGGCGGTGGAACGCATGTACCCGGCGCTCGTCAGCCAGTTCGTGCTGATGCTGCTGGCGACCTCGATCATGTCCCAGATCTCCGTCGAGGAATTGACGTCGGCCGGCTACAGCGTCCAATCCGAGACGTTTCGCGGGTTCGAGATCTACCTGGTCGTCGCCCTGGTCTATCTCTGCCTGTCCTGGCTGTTGCGCCTGCTGATGGCCGGCCTGGCCCGCACGGCGTTCACCCGGCAACGCCGGCTTGGCACGCCCCTGTAGCGCCCCACGGCAGTCATCCATCCCCCCTGCGGAGTCGGCACATGCTGGGCATTTCCTTCGAACAATTGCGCTTCATCTTCCATGGCGCGGGCTGGACGCTGCTGCTGTCGCTCATCGGCTTCGCCGGCGGCGCGCTGCTGGGACTGCCGCTGGCGCTGTTGCGCAGCCGTGGCGCGCGCCTGTGGCGCGCCGCGACGGGCGCGTTCATCCAGCTGGTGCAAGGCATTCCGCTACCCGTCCTGATGTTCCTTTGCTATTTCGGCATCAGCATCGCCGGCTATGACCTGCCCAGCCTGGCGGCTGCGGGCCTGGCGATGACGCTGTATTCGGCCGCGTTCCTGGCGGAGATCTGGAAAGCCTGTATCCAGGCCGTCTCGAAGACGCAGTGGGAAGCCGCCGAATGCCTGGCGTTGCGCCCGCTGCAATGCGTCCGGCATGTGGTGCTGCCGCAAGCGGCGCGCATCGCGGTGGCGCCCACTGTGGGATTCCTGGTGCAGATCGTGAAGAACTCTTCCTATGCGGTGGTGATCGGCTTCTTCGACCTGACCTACTCCGCCCGCGTCGTGAACAACTCGACCTTCGAGCCCTTCGCGGTGTTCAGCATCGCGGCCGTCCTGTACTTCGCCATCTGCTACCCCCTGTCGGTGCTCTCGTACCGGCTCGAGAAACGCCTGCGCCGCGCCTAGGCGGCGAGCTGTAAAAAAACAGGAGACAGATTCCATGAGCGACATCGTTTGCTTCAGGCAGGTCCGGAAGTCCTTCGGCGATGCCCAGGTATTGAAGGGCGTCAGCTTTTCCGTCGCCCCGGGCCAGGTCGTGGCGCTGATCGGCCGCAGCGGCTCGGGCAAGACCACGGCGCTGCGCTGCATCAACGGACTGGAAACGATCCAGGACGGCCAGCTGCATGTCTGCGGCAGGGCGCTGGAGCGTGGCGGCCATGACCTGCTGGCGCTGCGCCAGGAAGTCGGCATCGTCTTCCAGGCCTACAACCTCTTTCCCCATCTGACCGTGCTGCAGAACGTCAAGCTGGCGCCCTGCAAGGTCAAGGGCCTGCCGGACGCGCAGGCCGACGCGCTGGCCGTGCAGGTTCTGGACAAGGTAGGCATGCGGGACCGCGCCCACTACTACCCTGAGCAATTGTCCGGCGGACAGCAACAACGCGCGGCGATCGCCCGCTCGCTGGCCATGCAGCCCAAGCTGATGCTGTTCGACGAGGTGACCTCGGCGCTGGATCCGGAACTCACCGGCGAAGTCCTGCGCGTAATCGAGTCGCTCGCCGCCGAGGGCATGACCATGGTGCTCGTGACCCATGAAATGGCGTTCGCCAGATCGGTGGCCGACCAGATCCTGTTCATGCACGACGGCGTCGTCTGGGAGCACGGAGACGGCCGCATGCTCGATCAGCCTCGCACCCCCGAATTGCGGCAGTTCATTTCCAGCGGCCTGTAGCCTCGCCACGCCGCCCGCCATCCATCCCGCCAATCCATAGTGAGAATCCCATGAAAATCCTGTCCCGACTGCTTTCCGCGCTCGTCGCATCCAGCCTGCTCCTGGCCAGCGCCGGCGCCTGGTCCAACACGCTCGAAACCATCAGGCAACGCCAGAAGATCCTGGTCGGCGTCGACATCAGCGCGCCGCCCTACGGCATGCTCGATGAGCAGGCGCGCCAGACGGGGTCGGACGTCGAAGCGGCGCGGTTGCTCGCCAAGGATCTGGGGGTGGCCCTGGAGATCGTGCCGGTGAACGGCCCGAACCGGGTGCCCTACCTGCTGAGCCGCAAGGTCGACGTGGTGCTGGCCTCTTTCTCGATCACCGAAGAGCGCAAGAAGGTCGTGGCGTACTCCGAGCCCTACGGCGTCGTGCCCGTGCTGGTGGCCGGCCCCGCGTCGGTTTCGGTCGCCAGCTTTGCCGACCTGCGCGGCAAGACCATCGCGGTGACGCGCGGCACCACCAGCGACCAGGAGCTGAGCCGCGGACTGAAGGATGTGTCCGGCGCGAGAATCGTCCGCTACGAGGACGATGCCACCACCAATACCGCCGTGGCCACGGGCCAGCAGGACTTCCTGGTCGGCGCTCCCAGCGTGCTGCTCGCGATCAGGCAGGCCAACCCGGCGCGCGACATCGTGCCCAAGTTCACCGCCACGGCCTATCCCTATGCCGTGGGGCTGCGCAAGAACGAGCCCGAGCTGAAAGCCTGGCTGGACGGCTGGGTTACCGCGAACCTGAAGAACGGCACATTCAACGAGATCTATCAACGCTACTTCGGCATGCCCTTGCCGGCGGACATGCAGCGCTGAGCCACCCGGGGAAACACAACATGCCCAGCAACGATACCGCCCCCTTGAAACCGGTGCGCGTCATCCGCCTGCATCCGCGCGACGACGTGGTCGTGGCCCTGGACCAGCTGATCGCGGGCGTCTATGTCGCCAGCGAAGCGGTGACCGTTTCCGGATTGGTTCCGCCCGGCCACAAGATGGCGACGCGGACGCTGGCCGCCGGTGAGCCGGTCCGTCGCTATGGCCAGATCATCGGCTTCGCCAGCCAGCCGATCAGTCCGGGGCAGCACGTGCACAGCCACAATTTGAGCATCGGCGATTTCGTGCGCGACTACGCCCACTCGGCCGAAGCGCGCGCCACGACGATGGCGGCCGAGCCCGCCACGTTCCTGGGCATCCCACGGGCCGACGGCAGGATAGCCACGCGCAACTACATCGGCATCCTGACCAGCGTGAATTGCTCGGCCACGGTGGCGCGCGCGATCGCCGATCACTTCCGGCGCGACATCCATCCCGAGGCCCTGGCCGACTACCCCCATGTCGATGGCGTGGTCGCGCTGACCCATCACAGCGGCTGTGCGATGGACGCCGAAGGCGACGGCCTGAAGATGCTCCAGCGCACGCTGGGCGGCTATGCCTGCCACCCCAACTTCGCCGGCGTGCTGATCATCGGGCTGGGTTGCGAAACCAATCAGATCCCGCGCCTGCTGGCCACGCAGGGCCTCGCCGAGAGTCCCGGCCTGCGGACCTTCACCATCCAGGACAGTGGGGGCACTGTCCACACAATCCGCAAGGGAATCGAGCTGATCCGAGAGATGCTGCCCCAGGCCAACGCCGTGCGCCGGCAGGCCGTGCCGGCCAGCCACCTGCGTCTGGGCCTGCAATGCGGCGGATCGGACGGTTATTCGGGCATCTCGGCCAACCCGGTCCTGGGCGCGGCGGTGGACCTGCTTGTCCAGCACGGCGGCACGGCGATTCTTTCCGAGACGCCGGAGATCTATGGCGCCGAACACCTGTTGACCCGGCGCGCGCAAACGCCGGACGTCGGACGCAAGCTCCTCGAACGGATCCGTTGGTGGGAGGACTACTGCGCCCGCAACGGCGCCTCGATGGACAACAATCCCTCATCCGGCAACAAGGCCGGCGGCCTGACCACGGTGCTGGAAAAATCGCTGGGCGGCATCGCCAAGGCCGGCTCCACCAACCTGGTCGAGGTCTACCAATACGCCGAACCCGTGCGCGCGCAAGGCCTGGTCTTCATGGATACGCCGGGCTATGACCCGGTCTCGGCCACCGGCCAGGTCGCCGGCGGCGCCAATCTGATCTGCTTCACCACGGGACGCGGCTCCGCCTACGGCTGCGCGCCGGCGCCCTCTTTCAAGCTGGCCACCAATACCGCCCTGTGGCGCCGGCAGGCCGACGACATGGACCTGAACTGCGGCGATGTGCTGGACGGCACCCGCGGCATCGCCGAACTGGGCGCGATCCTGTTCGAACAACTGCTTGCCACCGCTTCCGGCGCGCCGTCGCGCAGCGAGCGCCATGGGTATGGGCAACAGGAATTCGTGCCCTGGCAGACCAGCGTGATCACCTGATCCCTCCCATCCTCCCTGATTGGAATCCCATGAGCCTCTCCCATCCTCCCCGCCATCGCGGCCTCTACCCCGTCGTGCCGACGATCTTCAACGAAGACGGCAGCCTGGACCTGGACGGCCAGCGCCGCTGCGTGCAGTTCATGATCGACTCCGGCGTCGATGGCCTGTGCGCGCTGGCAAACTACTCGGAGCAATTCCTGCTGGCCGACGACGAACGCGAGATCCTGACGCGGCAGATCCTGCAATGCGTGGACGGCCGCGTGCCGGTCATCGTCACCACCAGCCACTTCAGCTCGGGCGTCTGCGTCGAGCGCAGCCGGCGCGCCCAGGACATGGGCGCCGCCATGGTGATGGTCATGCCGCCCTATCATGGCGCGACGTTCCGGGTCGGCGAAACGCAGATCCACGGTTTCTACGCGACCCTGTCCGATGCGCTGCGCATTCCCATCATGATCCAGGATGCGCCCGTGGCGGGCACACCGATGTCGCCCGCCTTCCTGGCGCGCATGGCCCGCGAAATCGAGCAGGTGTCGTATTTCAAGATGGAAACGGCGGGCGCGGCGGCGAAACTGCGCGAGCTCATCCAGCTGGGCGGCGAGGCCATCGAAGGCCCCTGGGACGGCGAGGAAGGGATCACGCTGCTGGCCGACCTGGACGCCGGTGCCACCGGATCCATGACGGGCGGCGGCTATGCCGACGGCATCCGGCCCATCATCGACGCCTATCGGGCGGGAGACCGGGACCGGGCCTATGCGCAGTACCAGGCCTGGCTTCCCCTGATCAACCATGAGAACCGGCAGGCGGGTTTTCTGGCGGCCAAGGCCCTCATGAAGGAAGGCGGCATCATCCGCTGCGACGCGCCCAGGCATCCCTGGCCCGCCCTGCATCCCGAGACGCGCAAAAGCCTGCTGGACATCGCCCGTCGGCTGGACCCGCTCGTGCTGCGCTGGGCCTGATAGCGGCGCTGGCGAGCTTGGGGATCATCCTGTTGACGGCTACCGCGCTCAGGATGACCCGCAGCGCCCCGGCTCATACATTTCCATCACGAATAGGACTTATCCGATTGCAGCGACAGGCTCGATGAATCTTTAATAAAAATAGGAACCATTCCTATTAAAAAAGGATTTCATCATGACCTCGCCGTACATCCGCTCCCGCGCCCTGCCGCCCCGCGCCAGCCTCTATTCCGCCTTCGCGGCCGCGACCGCCGCCACCCTGGCCGCGCCGGCCTATGCCCAGGGCGCCCCCGACGGCGGAACAAGCGTGCAGTTGGCACCGGTCACGGTCAGCGGACAAGCGGTCAATGGTTCCAAGACCGACGTTTCCGGATCGGCCAAGTACGCCGTGCCGCTGCTGGACGTGCCGCAGACCATCACCGTGGTGCCGCGCCAGGTGCTGGACGAGCAGAACGCGCTCAGCCTGCGGCAGGCCCTGTCCAATGTCTCGGGCATTACCTTCAACGCGGGCGAAGGCGGCGGTGGCTCCGGCGATTCCATCAATATCCGTGGCTTCAGCGCCAACGCGAACATGCAGCTAGACGGCCTGCGCGACAGCGCGCAGACCAGCCGCAGCGACCTCTTCAACCTCGACTCGGTGGAAGTCATCAAGGGGCCCAACTCGGTCTTCGGCGGCTCGGGCACCACCGGCGGCAGCATCAACATGATCAGCAAGCTGCCCAAGTCCACGGACGCCACCGAGATCGCCGCGCGCCTGGGCACCGACCGCTACAAGCGGCTCACGGTCGACACCAACCAGACGCTGGGCAGCGAGGGCTTTGCCGCCTTCCGCCTGAACCTGATGGCCCATGGCAACGACGTGCCCGGCCGCGATCAAATCGACAAGCGCCGCTGGGCCGTGGCGCCTTCGCTGACGCTGGGCATGAACGGGCCAACGCGGCTGACGCTGAGCTTCCTGCACCAGACCGACGACAACCTGCCCGATTTCGGCGTGCCGGCGCTCTATGGCAAGCGACTCGACGGCGTCTCGCGGGAGTCCTATTTCGGCTGGCGCAACCTGGACAAGGAGAAGATCCAGTCCAACGCGCTCACCGCCAAGCTCGAGCACGACTTCTCGGCCGACCTCAAGCTGCAGAACCTGACCCGCTATTCCAGCCTGAGCCGTGACACGACCGTATCGGCCTCGCACGTGGATCTGCGCGGCATGCGGCCGGGCTACTACAAGCCGGCGGGCCCGCAGGGCTATGGCCGCGATTCCACCACCGAAATGTGGGTCAACCAGACCAACCTGACCAGCAAGTTCGACACCTTCGGGCTGGGCCATACGCTGGTGACGGGTTTCGAGATCTCGCGCGAAACCTATGACCGCACGACCTACTCCTACAACATCAACCGCTACTATCCCGCGGGCGGCTTCGAGCTGTCCCGGCCGCCCGGCCGCTGGGACGGCCCCACCAGCAAGAGCGATTCCGCCCGCAACAAGACCAGCCTGGACACCAAGGCGCTCTATGCGATGGACACCATCGCGCTGGGCCGGATGTTCGATGTCAGCCTGGGACTGCGCTACGACTGGATCGACGCCACATCGTCCAGCCGCCCCGTCGGCGGCACGCGCCTGGACGTCGACAGCGCCGACCGCAAGCTCAGCACGCGCGTCGGCCTGACGTTCAAGCCCGCCGAGAACGGCCGCATCTATGTGGCCTACGGCACGTCCTTCAACCCGTCGGCGGAGTTCCTGGTCACCACGGGCGGTGGCCTGGATGCCAAGAACAACAGCCTGGCGCCGGAAAAGAACCGCACGGTCGAACTGGGCACCAAATGGGAATTGCTGGATCAGCGCCTGGCGCTGGGCGGCGCGCTGTTCCAGGTGGACAAGACCAATGCCCGCGAATCGCTGGCCGATGGCAGCTACCTGCTCGCCGGCGCCCAGCGCGTGAAGGGCCTGGAGCTGAACCTGTCCGGCAAGGTCACGCCGCAGTGGGACGTGTACGCCAACTACACCTACATGGACAGCGAAACGCGCAAGTCGGCCACCCAGCCGCTGCGCGTGGGCCGCGCCCTGGGCAACACGCCGCGCAACTCCTTCAGCCTGTGGACCACCTATGCCCTGCCCGGCGGCTGGACGGTCGGCTACGGCGCGCGCGCCGTGGGCACGCGCAACGTCACCTCGCAGGGCGACGGCAAGCTCGACGCCTACTGGATCCACAGCGTGATGGCGTCCTACGACGTGAACCGCAACCTCAAGCTGCAGCTCAACGTCGAGAACCTGACCGACAAGGCCTATGTCGAACGCGTGCGTCAGGTGGCAGGCACCGAGTCGCGCTCGTCCGCCGTCGAATACGGCGACGGCCGCTCGGCCATGCTGTCGGCCATCTACAAGTTCTAGGCAACAGGCAGGAAGCCGCCGCGATGATCGTCCACATACCCGGCGTGCTGGCCGCCGGCCAGCTCGCAAGCTGCCAGCAACTGCTGCTGCAGGCAGACTGGCTGGACGGTCGCGGCACGGCCGGCTTCCAGTCCGCCCTGGTGAAGAACAACCTGCAGCTACCCGCCGATTCCGAACAGGGGCTGCAGGCCGCCGCGCTGATCGACCAGGGCCTGGCCCGCAACCCGCTCTTCATGTCGGCCGCGCTGCCGGCGCGCATCTTTCCCAAGCTGTTCAACGTCTACGGCGAAGGCCAGTCCTTCGGCCTGCATGTGGACAACGCCATCCGCTATCCGCCCGGCGCGGCCTCCGGCATCCGCACCGACCTGTCGGCCACGCTGTTCCTGGCCGAACCGGACAGCTACGACGGCGGCGAGCTCGTCATCCAGGACACCTATGGCGAACATGCGGTCAAGCTGCCGGCGGGAGACATGGTGCTGTATCCCGCCGGCAGCCTGCATCGCGTCACGCCTGTGACGCGCGGCATGCGCCTGTGCTCGTTCTTCTGGATCCAGAGCATGATCCGCGACGATGGCCAGCGCGGGCTGCTGTTCGACCTGGACGGCGCCATCCAGGATGCCGGCCAGCAGCTGGGCGCAGGCCATGGCGTGGTGGTCCGCCTGACCGGCGCGTACCACAACCTGCTGCGCCGCTGGGCGCATCCCTAGCGCCCAGCGTAGACCTCTCCAAAGCCCCCGGGCGCCGCCGACGCCGGCCACGCAGGTCGGCATTAGGCGGCGCCCACGCTCCGGCTGACCGCCATCTTGCGCCCGCCTTGCCACTTTCACGCACACGTCCCGAAATCTGTGTATAATCGCTGTCTTTGGTGAATGCCAGTGCGCAGCAAATCGCGAATAGCGGCCTGCGAACAATGAACGGCAAGCATCAAAATGCAGCAATGCAAACGCGGGAGTAGCTCAGTTGGTAGAGCGCAACCTTGCCAAGGTTGAGGTCGCGAGTTCGAGACTCGTCTCCCGCTCCAAATACAAAAAGGAAGCAACGGCCACCCCGAGCTTCCTTTTTTCTTGCAAGTGCTGGCGCAATGGCAGAGTGGTTATGCAGCGGATTGCAAATCCGTGTACGTCGGTTCGATTCCGGCTTGCGCCTCCAGCATCTTTCCCCCTTCCCCCCGAGCATCTGGTTACCCATCCCTACCTCCGGTCAGGCGGTTGATTGCTATGGTGTCGCCGTTTTCCACTGACGACACCACCATGCTCAAGAATATGGAATCCCGCGCGCCGGCGGGCCGCCGTCCCGCCGCGATCCTGTGGGTGCTATCCGCCGCCACGCTGATCGCCCTGGCGCCCCTGGCGGCCCGGGCCGACGACGACGATCACCACCACCGCTACAAGCGCGGTGAGTACAAAGAAAAGTACTGGGACGGCGCCTGTAAGGTCGAGCGCAAATGGAAGCGCAATGGCGACTACAGCGAAAAGCGCAAGTGCCGGGATGACGATGACGACCGGGGCTATGCTTACGGCTACGCGCCGCGGCCAGCCATGGTTCCCATGATGCCGGTCGCGCCCGCGATCGTGATCAACCCGCCCCCCATCGTGATCAGACCCTGAGATGGATCAATCGGTGAAAGACGCCATCGCCCGCTGGCCCGACGTGCCGGCGGCGTACGGCTGGCTGTCGCTGGACGCGCGCGGCCGCTGGCGCTTTCACCCGCAGGGACTGTCCGCGCAGGGCGGCCGCGGCGAATCCATCACCAACTCCCAGATCCTGGATTTCATCGGCCGCAACTACGCGCATGACGACGCCGGCCGCTGGTTCTTCCAAAACGGGCCGCAGCGCGTCTACCTGCGGCTGGACGCGGCGCCATATGTGCTGCGCCTGGACGATGCGGGCCGGGCCCTGCTGACGCACACGAACCAGCCGGTCACGGCAATCAGCGCCTGGTGGCTGGATGACGCGGGCAGCATGTATGCCGTGACGCCCGCGGGCCCCGGCATCGTGCTGGACCGTGATCTGCCGGCGCTGCTGGACCTCTTGCGCACGCAAGACGGCGCCATGCTGCTGGACGCCCTGGCCGGACTGACTCCTGGACAGCCGCCCCTGATGGTTGAATGCGCGGCTTATGGTCGGGCGCCGCTGCGCATGGCGGCGCGAGCGGACCTGCCGCTGATCCTCGGTTTCGAACCCGCCGCGCCCGCACCGGCAACCGCACGCTCACCCGGCGACAACTCCACATGACCAGCCTGCGCGATATTGGCCTGTCCCAGGGACTCATCGACCATCTTGCCGCCGATGATCAAGGCGGCCCGTTTGGATATCGATGCCAGCCTGCCCATTACTGGAAATCCTCGCCCATCGCCGAGCGCGATATCGTCGCCTTGTGGGAAAGCGGCACCGTCCTCAACTATTTCGATCAGGCCAGGCGCCGCTTCGAGCAGTGCTCGCTTGAAGACATCGACGCGCCCTGGCATTCCTTCACATCCCTGCAGGGCGCCCTGGCCGTTCTGTTCATCGCCGGCTACGAGGATGAGCTGAGCGACGAGGTCCTGCGCGACTACGCCCGCAGCTTCGATTTCCGACATATCGAACGGATGCTGGCCGACGTGCCGCAAGCCCCGGAAGCGTACGAACACTGGCGCCAGACATTCCCAGCCAGTTGCGCCTGAGGCCAAGACGGCGATCCAGGATGGACGGCAGCCAGCCGCCGCTACCCCGGATGCGCCTCTTTCACGGGCATGGTCGCGCCTGACACTCAGCCTCGGCGGCCCGGCTTGAGCGCGAACTTGCCGTCACCCAGCAGCGCCAGCACGGCCGCCGCCACGGTCAGGAAGATCGGGTATTCCCAGCCGCCGCCCGGATTGCCGAAACCCCAGCCATTGCCGAAGTGCACGGTCGACGCGACGAACAGCTGCACCACCGCGATGGCGGCGACCCAGCGCGGCCACACGCCCAGGATCAGCAACACGCCCGCGGCGACTTCGAAAATGGTCACGGGATAGGCCAGCCAGCCGGCGAAACCGATCTTGGCGAAGAACTGCGCCGTGCCCGGCAACGTGTAGACCAGCAGCTTGGTCAGGCCGTGGGCCAGGAACATGACGCCCAGCGCCACGCGCAGCAGCAGCGCCGCATAGGGCGCGGTACGGTTATCGATCATTGCGTTCTCCTTGTCTGGAACATGAATCGCCCAGGACGGGAAGATTCTTGATGGGCGCCATTTTTGCGATTCCTAAAACAAAGATAAACATGCAAAATCGCAAATTATTGTTCCCAAAAAGGAAACAATCTTGGATACGCATATCGCCATGCAGACCTACGCCAAGGTCGTGGAACTGGGCTCATTCGCCGCCGCCGCGGACAAGATGGGCCAGGCCCGCTCCGTGGTGACGCGCCAGATCGCCTATCTGGAACAGAAGTACGGCGTGCGGCTGCTCAACCGCACCACCCGCAAGCTCAGCATGACGGACGCCGGACGCGCCTTCTATGAACGCGTGCGCCCGATACTGGCCGAGGTCGCGGACCTGGAGCAGGCCCTGCAGGCCGAAGGCCAGCGTCCCAGCGGCCGGCTGCGCATCAGCGCTCCCGTATCCTTCGGCATCCTGCACCTGGGGCCGGCCATCGCCGAGTACCTGCAGATATACCCGGACGTGGTCATCGACCTGGACCTGAACGACCGTGTCGTGGACCTGGTGGAAGACGGCTACGACGTGGCCGTGCGCATCGGCCCATTGCAAGACTCGTCGCTGGTGGCGCGGCCGCTGGCGCCGCAGCGGCTGCTGGTCTGCGCCTCGCCCGACTACCTGCGCCGGCATGGCACGCCGGCCACGCCCGAAGACCTGAAGCAGCATCGCTGCCTGCACTACGCCTACGCCAGCACCGGCAACGAATGGCATTTCGAGAAGGACGGACAGGTGCGGCTGCTGCGCGTGAACGCGGCGCTGCGGGCCAACAATGGCGACGTGCTGCGCACCGCCGCGCTGGCCGGGCATGGCGTCATCCTGCAACCGGAGTTCCTGGTTGGCGAGGACGTGCGGGCCGGCCGGCTCACCGAGATCCTGACGGACTATACGAACACCTCCATCGCCATGTATGCCGTGTATCCGCACCGCCGCTTTCTGTCCCCAAAAGTCCGCTCCTTCGTCGAGCACCTGGAGGCGCGTTTCGCCGCGCCCCGGCCGGTGCCAGCTCCGGGCGCAGCGAAGCGCCGCAGCCGGTAGAATCCTGTCCATGACCGCAAAATCGCCCATCGAATATTTCCCCGCGCCGCGCCGGGCGCGCTTCTGCAGCCAATGCGGTTCGCCCGTGAACCGCCGCGTACCCGAAGGCGACAACCGCGAGCGCGACATCTGCGACCATTGCGGCGCGATCCACTACCAGAACCCCCGACTGGTGGTCGGCACGGTTCCAGTCTGGGAAAACCGCGTGCTGTTGTGCAGGCGCGCGATCGAGCCGCGCTACAACACCTGGACGCTGCCGGCGGGCTTCATGGAACTGGGCGAAAGCACCGCGCAGGGCGCGGCGCGCGAAACACTGGAGGAATCCGGCGCCCGTATCGAACTGGGCGAGATCTACACCATCATTGACGTACCGCAGATCGAGCAGGTGCATGTGTTCTACCTGGCGCACGCGCAGGGCCCCGAACTGGATCCCGGCCCCGAGAGCCTGGAAGCGCGCTACTACGACGAGGCCGAGATCCCCTGGGACGACCTGGCCTTCCGCACGGTGTCCAGCACCCTGCGCCGCTACTTCGAAGACCGCAAGCACGGCACCTTCGGACCGCATCACTACACCCTAGAATCGCACCGTTGAAGCTGCCCTGGCTCGCCGCAGACACGCCGTTTCCACCCGCGGAGTTCGCGCTGACGGAACCGGACGGCCTGCTCGCGGCCGGCGCCGACCTGTCGGTGCAGCGCCTGACCCAGGCCTATTCCAGCGGCATCTTCCCCTGGTACTCGGAAGGCGAGCCCGTGCTGTGGTGGAGTCCGGATCCACGCATGGTGCTGGAGTGCGCCCATTTCTCGCCCTCGCACTCGCTGCGCAAGCTGCTGCGCCAGATCGCGCGCGACGAGCACGCGGCCGCGCCGCGCGTGCAGGTGCGCGTGGACACGGCCTTCGCCGAGGTCATGCGCCAATGCGCGGCGCCGCGCGACGGCCAGCCGGGCACCTGGATCACCGCCGCCATGCAGGAAGCCTATCTGGCCTGGCATCAGGCGGGACGCGTCCACAGCATCGAAACCTGGATCGACGGCGAACTGGCCGGCGGCCTGTACGGGATCAGCCTGGGACGCATGTTCTACGGCGAATCCATGTTCACCCGCAGCACCGACGCCTCCAAGATCGCCCTGGCCTACCTGGTGCGGCACCTGACGGCGCAAGGCGTGACGCTGATCGACTGCCAGCAGCAGACCCGCCACCTGGCCAGCCTGGGCGCCCGTCCGATCGCGCGTTCGAAGTTCCTGCAACACGTGCGCGCCGCCACCACGCAGCCGTCGCTGGCCTGGACGCCCGGCTGGCTGGACAGCGCCGGCATGCTGCATCCGCTCGCCCGCAAGGACGAGCCGGAATCCCCCGCTTAAGCGTTAATATGTAGCCGTCCCACGCGGGTCCGCCCGCGCATCCCGAGCATCCCATGAGCCAGCTAAAAGAACTACCCTTCTCCACGCTGCAGTTCTACGCGACCGCTCCCTACCCTTGCAGCTATCTGCCGGGTCGCCAGGCCCGGTCGCAAGTGGCTGCGCCCGGCCATCTGATCAACGCCGGCACGTATTCCCAGCTCGTCGAGCAGGGCTTTCGCCGCAGCGGCCTGTTCACCTACCGCCCCCATTGCGACAACTGCCAGGCCTGTGTGCCGGTGCGCGTGGATGCCACCGGCTTCGCGCCCAACCGCAGCCAGCGCCGCGCCTGGCGCGACCATCAGCCGCTGCAGTCCTTCGTGGCCGAGCTGGCCTGGTCGCCCGAGCATTACCGCCTGTACACGCGTTACCAGCAAGGCCGCCACCCCGGCGGCGGCATGGACGAGGACAGCCGCACCCAGTATGCGCAGTTCCTGCTCACCAGCCGCGTCAACACGCGGCTGGTGGAGTTCCGCGATCCGGCGGGCGCGCTGGTGATGGTGTCCATCATCGACGTGCTGGACGACGGCCTGTCCTCGGTCTACACCTTCTACGATCCGGACGTGCCCGGCAGCCTCGGCACCTACAGCATCCTCTGGCAGATCGAGCAGTGCCGCACGCTCAGCCTGCCCTGGCTGTACCTGGGCTACTGGATCGCCGAAAGCCGCAAGATGTCCTATAAGGCCAGCTTCCATCCGGCGCAGTTCCTGGTGGACGGGCAATGGCGGGACGGCCCGCCGGCGCCGACGGCCTGAGCGGCGGCGGCGGACGGGCCGCCCCAAGACAAATTACAATCCCGCCTCATGTCTATCCTCTTCCACGCCTATCCCCTGGCCCGCCCGGCGCTGTTCGCCATGGACGCGGAAACCGCCCACGAAGTCACCCTGTCCGGGCTGCAACGCGCCTATGAATGCGGCGCCACGCGCAAGCTGCTGCACGCGCAGCCGCAGGCGCCGACCACGCTGATGGGCATGCGGCTGGCCAATCCCATCGGCCTGGCCGCGGGGCTGGACAAGAACGGCGCCTACATCGACGCGCTCGGCAACCTGGGATTCGGCTTCATCGAGGTCGGCACCGTGACCCCGCGCGCGCAGCCCGGCAATCCCAAGCCGCGCATGTTCCGGCTGCCGCGCGCCAATGCGCTGATCAACCGGCTGGGCTTCAACAACCAGGGCCTGGACGCCTTCCTCGCCAACGTGCAGCGCAGCCAGTGGCGCAAGCAGGGCGGCATCCTGGGCCTGAACATCGGCAAGAATGCCGACACGCCCATCGAGCGCGCCGCCGACGATTACCTGATCGGCCTGGCGGGGGTGTATCCGCACGCCGACTACGTGACCGTCAATATTTCCTCGCCCAACACCAAGAACCTGCGCGCGCTGCAGGGCGGCGACGAACTGTCGGCGCTGCTGGCCCAGCTGGCCGACAAGCGCAAGGCGCTCGAGGACCAGCACCAGCGCCGCGTGCCGATGGCCGTGAAGATCGCGCCGGACCTGACCCCGGAGCAGATCGACGCCATCGCCGACACGCTGCCGCGCCACGGCATCGACGGCGTCATCGCCACCAACACCACGCTGTCGCGCGACGCGGTCGCGGGCATGGCCCACGCCGAGGAAGCGGGCGGCCTGTCGGGCGCGCCCGTGCACGAGCTGTCGCTCGCGGTGATCCGGCGCCTGAAGGAACAGCTGGGAAACCGCATGGCCATCATCGGCGTGGGCGGCGTGCTGTCCGGCAAAGCGGCGCAGGAAAAGATGCAGGCCGGCGCCGACGCGGTGCAGCTCTACACCGGCCTGATCTATCGCGGCCCGGCGCTGGTGGGCGAATGCGTCAAGGCGGTCGCCGGCGCGCGCTGAGCAACCCGCAATCCCGGCCCGCCCGGGCCGGGGCCTGCCCGCTCTGGACCGAGCGCACACAAATCGCAGGCAAAAAAAGGGGCCACCCGATGGGTGGCCCTAATTCCAGCTCTGCTCTGTCACTCAACAGTACTACATTACTGCGGTTTGCGCACCATGCGCGCGCCTGAAAAAACTCAGGCGCTGCGACGGCTGCGGCTGGCAACCTTGGTGGCGGCATCGGCGGCATCCGAGGCAGCCTTGAAGGTCGCGTTGGCGGCGGCATTCAGGTTCGACTCGGCGACTTCGGCGGCCTGCTTGGCGGCCTTGGTCAGCGAATCGTAGGCGCTGGTCGCGGTGGCCAGCGAGGACTTGATCAGGGCGACGGCGCTTTCCGAGCCGGTCGGGGCATTCTTCGAGAAGTGCTCGACGGCTTCGCTCAGCTGCTGCTGGCCTTCGGCGATCTGCTCTTCGGTCAGCTTGACCAGCTTGCCTTGCACGCCGGCGACGATGTCGTACACGTGCTTGCTGTAGGCCAGGGCCTTTTCGGCGCCCGGTTGCAGCAGGCCGGTGGCGAACGCGGCGGCTTCCTGCGGATCCTTGACTTCAGCGGCTTGCTGCGACTTCTGGGCGACTTCGTCCAGGGTGGCCTTGACGACCTTCAGGTTCAGCTCGACCAGCTTTTCGAAGCCGGAGAAAACGACGGCCTGGGCGGCGACGAAGGTGTTGACGCTGGCCTTCTGGCGGTCCAGGACTTGTTGCGGAATGGCGCTCATAGAATGCTCCTAGGTGTTCAGCCGGAATACCCGGCAAATCAGGATGGTGTCTGCGACGAGATGGAACGTGCGCGGAAACTGGTACTACAAGCTACCGCCGGCGCGTTTGATGCACTGCACAATTGACATTCTAGAGTCCGAAAAAAACTTGTCAAGCAAATTTTGTGCAACGCAACAACCATTTGCACTTTAACAGTGCACGCCCGCGTTCCGATTTGATCCAGCACAAGCTTTTCCCATGACTCGGGAAATACCGGACATGACGGCGTATCAATTCTTTTCTACACTCTTTGCACGCTGATGACATACAGAACCCTACTAAAAGTCAGCGACTTATAAAGAAATACGCAGCAAGTGAAACCCTGCAATGGAGACTCCATGACCCTCATCCCCCGCACGCTTTCGGCCCTGCTCGCGGCCGCTGCCATGGTTACGGCCGGCGCCGCCCAGGCGGAATATCCGGAACGCGCCATCAACATGGTGGTGCCTTTCGCCGCAGGCGGACCGACGGACAACGTGGCGCGCTCGCTCGCCGAAGCCATGCGTCCGACGCTGGGCCAGACTGTCGTGGTCGAAAACAAGGGCGGGGCCGGCGGCACCATCGGCACCACCCAGGTGGCGCGCGCCCAGCCTGACGGCTACTCGGTGCTGCTGATGCACGCGGGCTTCTCGACCGCCCCCTCGCTGTACAAGAACCCCGGCTACGATCCATACAAGAGCTTCGAGCCCATCGGCCTGGTGGTTGATGTGCCGATGACCATCATCGCCCGTTCCGACTTCCCGCCCAACACCATCCAGGAGCTGGCCGAGTACGTCAAAAAGAACAAGGACAAGGTCTCGCTGGCCAACGCCGGCATCGGCGCCGCCAGCCATCTGTGCGGCACCATGCTGGTCGAGGCCCTGGGCGTGCAGCTGCTGACCATCCCCTACAAGGGCACCGCCCCGGCGATGAACGACCTGCTCGGCAAGCAGGTGGACCTGCTCTGCGACCAGACCACCAACACCACCCAGCAGATCAACGCCGGCTCGGTCAAAGCCTACGCCGTCACCAGCCTGCAGCGCGTGCCCACGCTGTCCAAGCTGCCCACCATGGACGAATCCGGCTTCAAGGGATTCGAGGTCGGCATCTGGCACGGCATGTGGGTGCCGAAGGGCACGCCCAAGCCCGTGGTCGACAAGCTCATCAAGAGCCTGCAGGCCGGCCTGGCCGATCCCAAGTTCCAGGACCGCATGAAGCAGCTGGGCGCCACGGTGCTGACCAAGGAAGCCAACCCGCAGGCGCTGGACGCCAAGGTCAAGCAGCAGGTGCCGCAGTGGGCCGAGCTGTTCAAGAAGGCGGGCGTCGAGCAGCAATAAGCTGCGTGACCCGCAAAGAGAAAGCCCCCTTTCGCAGGAAAGGGGGCTTTTTTTCAGGCCGCTGATCCGCGCCAGGGCAGGCGCTCTTGAAGGCGCGGCAAACATGCCGCGCGCCTGCTCAGCCGCGCAATGTTTCGGCCTGCAGGCTCAGTCCATTGGCGCCGCCCGAGACCGGTGGCTCGTAGCCCAGCGCCTCGGAAATGCTGGCGGCGGTATCCACCAGCGACTTGATCCATTCATCCTGCAGGCGCTCGGCCGGCGCCGAGATCGACAGCCCCGCCACCAGCTTGCCGGTATCGTCGAAGATGCCGGCGGCGATACAGCGCACGCCCAGCTCCAGTTCCTCGTTGTCGCGCGCGTAGCCGTGGCGCCGCACCAGGGCCAGCTCGCGCTCCAGGCGCTCCAGGTCGGTCAGGCTGTTGCGCGTGTGCCCGGCCAATCCGGTGCGCAGCGCATAGGCGCGGACCTGGCGGGTGTCGCCGGTGGACAGGAACAGCTTGCCGGTGGACGTCAGGTGCAGCGGCGCGCGGCCGCCGATGGCCCGCACCACCTGCATGCCGGAGCGCTCGCTCCAGGCCCGCTCGATGTAGACGATCTCGTCGCCCTGCTGCACCGACAGGTTGATGGTCTGGCCCGTGAGTTTGTGCAGCGAACGCATCGCCGACACCGCCGCCTCGCGCACGTTGAGCCGCCCCTTGACCAGCGACCCCAGTTCCAGCAGACGCATGCCCAGCTGGTATAGGCCGTTGTCCACCCGTTCCACGTAGCGGCCCACCACCAGGTCGTTGAGGATCCGGTGCGCCGTGGACGCGTGCAGCCCGGTCGTGGCCGACAGCTCTTTCAGCGTGACGGGGTCGGGCTGGGCGGCCAGCGCATCGAGCAGCCGCATGGCGCGCTCGATCACTTGTATGGCGATGGGATGGCTTGCGGCGCCGTCGCTATCGGCGTCCAGGGTGTTGCGGGGTGTCGGGAGACGGGACATAGGAGAGAGTTGGAGGCTTCTGGCCGCGCCGCCGAAAGAGACCGGCCTTGCGGCAACGCAGCAAACAGTTCTTTCCCGTATTGTGAAATTTACCAAGGCATTTGGCAATGGGTATTTTGGACTGAATAAAAGGGGTCGCCCCCTTTTTGTTCAGCCATTCGTCAAGCTCAGGCCGCGGCCGGCGGCTCCAGCTTGCCGCCCAGCCGCAAGACTTCAGCCCTGAGGAAAGCCAAGGCTTGCGCGGCGGCTTCGGGTTCGCCCTTCACGCCCAGGTCGATATGCGGCGCGCCGCCAGCCTCGCCCACGCTGGGCAGGCTGAAGGCCCGCACGCCCGGCCAGCGCGATTCGACGGTCTGCATCGCCGGTGTGATGCGGGACTCCGGCATGCGGAAAACCAGGAAGGAATGCTCGACATGACTGCGCTGATGCTGCATTGCACGATAGCGCGTGTCCAGCGTCCATTCGAGCATGGGCCAGGCCATGACGGGAAAGCCCGGGACGAACGTGTGGTCGCGGATGAAGAAGCCGGGAATGCGGTTGTAGGGATTCGGCACGATCTCGCAGCCTTGCGGGAACACGCCCATCTGCAGGCGCTGCTGGTTCTCGGGCGTGCTCATGTCGGCCGTGCCCTGCCCCTTGGCCGCCATCTCGGCGGTGCGCAGTGCGATGGCCTCCTCGGCCTCGGGATGCAGCGCCAGCGGCAGGTCCAGCGCGGCCGCCGCGGCCTGGCGGGTATGGTCGTCAGGCGTACCGCCGATGCCGCCGCAGGACAGCACCACATCGCCGGAGGCGAAGCTGCGCCGATAGGCGGCCGTCAGCGCATCGCGATCATCGGGCAGGAATTCCGCCCAGCCCAGTTGCATGCCGCGCGCGGACAGCAGCTCGACGACTTTGGAAAAGTGCTTGTCCTGTCGGCGCCCCGACAGGATTTCGTCTCCGACGATGATCAGGCCGATACGACGGGCGGCGGGTTCTGCGGCCATGTCCAGTTCCAGGTGTGAGGATCGAATTATGGGGGGATCGCGCGACGCGCTCAGACGTCGATGACGCGCTCATCGCGCAGGCGTTTGAGCGCCTCGAGCCCGTAGTGCGCGTTGACCAGGGCCGAGAACACCGGCAGGATGATCCAGGCCGGCGGTAGCAGGTTCAGCAGCGAACAGATCAGGCCGATGACCCAGAAACCGCCATTGTGGCGCTGGATCAGCAGGCGGCGCTCCGCCGGGCTGGCATGCTCGACGATGGCGTCCACCCGCATCATGCGCGAGAACGCGAAGGCCCACCAGAAAATCGGCAGGATCAAGGCCATGGGCGGCACCAGCCACAGCGGCAGCGTCAGCAGCCAGCCGGCGGCGAAGGCAGCCGACACCCACACAGCGTTCCAGACGCTGACCGCGGTGGAATGCTTGCCTTGCAAGACGAGCCCGGCGTATTCACGATGACCCACATGGCGCAGCACCAGCGGCATCACGAACACGGCGGCGATGGCCAGGCCCAGGATGCCGGAAACCGGCAGCAGGATGGCCGCGGCAACCACCGGGACCAGGTAGATCTTCAGCGAGAACAATCCCATCGCCACCAGCCATTCGTCAGTGCGGTTGACGAAGTCCCAGTGCGAGGCCTCCACGCGCAGCCAGTCCGTGAGCGGCGTCCAGAACAGCCAGAGCAGAAGAAAGGCGCCGACCAGGGCGATCAGGAACGGCATCAGCACCGCGAACAGCATGGTCGGATGGCACTGCGACACCAGCGCCCGCTTGAAGGCCAGTCCGACGCCAGCGGCGCTGCGGGAAAAACGGCCGGGCTGAGGCGTGTCAAAGTCTGTGCGCAAGGCGGTCATGAGGCGGGCAAAGGGTGATGGGCATCCCGGGTATGATAGGTCAAACCCGCCTAGCTTCGCTCGTATGCCCCTACTCGTTCCCGGTACCGATCTTGCCGCCCTGCGCACGCGCCTGGGCGCCGCGCCCGACGCCTGGCTCATCGCCTGTTTCTGCGCCGCCTGGTGCGACACCTGCGAGCAGTACAAACCCAAGTTGCTGGCGCTGGCCGAGACCATGCCCGAGCGCGTGTTCGCCTGGATCGACATCGAAGAGCACGCCGAACTGCTGGGCGACGAGGAAGTCGAGAACTTCCCCACCCTGCTGGTCCAGCTCGGCGGCCGCGTGCTGTTCTACGGTCCGATGCTGCCGCATATCGGTCATCTCGAACGCCTGCTCGCCAGCCTGGACGCAGGCAGCGCCACGGTGACGACGGGCTTGCCCGACCTGCCGGCGCTGTTGACGGTCTGAATTGACGGCCTGAGACTGGCCACATGAAAGAGGCGCCCTGCGGGCGCCTTTTTCTCATGTGGCCGGCCCGATCAACCGCGCGGGTCGCAAGCGGAACCGGCTGATGGGCGTAGGAATCTGCCGACGCCCCGCCTCAGGGCTTGCGGCTGCCGCCGAGCAGCACGGCGACCTGGCGCTTGGCGCCATTCGACTTGACCGGCGCGTCCTTTTCGGGGGTGGGCGCGGCGGCCGACGGCTCGTAGGGCTTGAGGAAGAAATCGTCCACGGGCTGGCGCGGCGCGGAATACGACGAGCGGCGCTCGGACCCACGCTCGGAACGACCGCGATCGCCACGATCGCCGCGTTCACCACGCTCGCGTCCTTCGCGGCCCTCGCGCGGCGAGCTGCGCTCCTCGCCACGGCCGTGGCCGCGGGCGATCAGGTCGGCGGGCACGTCCAGCGTGCCGCGCGGCACTTCGCGCTTGATCAGCTTCTCGATGTCGAGCAGGTAGCGCTCTTCTTCCGCCGTGAACAGCGCGATGGCTTCGCCCGACGCGCCCGCGCGGCCGGTACGGCCGATGCGGTGCACGTAGTCTTCGGCGTTGTACGGCAGGTCGTAGTTGATGACGCAAGGCACGCCGGCCACGTCCAGGCCGCGCGCGGCCACGTCGGTAGCCACCAGCACTTCCAGGTCGCCGGCCTTGAAGGCTTCCAGCGCCTTCATGCGATCAGCCTGGGTCTTGTCGCCGTGGATGGATTCGGCCTTCACGCCATCGCGTTCGAGCTGGCGGGCCAGGCGGGCGGTGCCGATCTTGGTGTTGGAGAACACGATGACCTGCTTCAGGCCACGCGACTTCACCAGGTGCACCACGGCCGCGCGCTTGTTGTCGCCCGACATCTTGTAGGCGATCTGCGTGATGGTGTTGGCGGTGGCGTTGCGAGCGGCGACCTCGATCTCGACCGGCTGGTTCAGGTACGAGCGGCCCAGCTTGCGGATTTCGTTGCTGAAGGTGGCCGAGAACAGCAAGCCTTGGCGCTGCGCGGGCAGCAGGCGGATGATGCGCTCAAGGTCGGGCAGGAAGCCCATGTCCAGCATGCGGTCGGCCTCGTCCAGCACCAGGATGCCGACCTGACCCAGGTTCACGTTCTTCTGTTCCACGTGATCCAGCAGGCGGCCCGGCGTGGCGACCAGGATTTCGCAGCCACGGCGCAGCGCTTCGCGCTGCGGACCGATGTCGACGCCGCCGAACACCACGGCCGAGCGCAGCGGCGTCTGCTTGCTGTAGCGCTTGACGCTCTCGTAGACCTGGTCCGCCAGTTCGCGCGTGGGCGTGAGGATCAGCGCGCGCACCGGGTGCCGCGCCGGCGAGGCGCTGGCGTTGGCCAGCGGCATCAGGCGGTGCAGGATGGGCACGGTGAACGCGGCGGTCTTGCCAGTGCCGGTCTGGGCGGCGCCCATGACGTCGCGCCCCTCCACCACGACCGGAATCGCTTGCGCCTGGATCGGCGTAGGCTTGGTGTAGCCGGTTTCGGCGATGGACTGCAGCAGCAGGGGATGCAGGCCGAAATCGGCAAACGAAGGCGCGGGGGCCTCGGCGGCGGGTGCTACGGATTGAGTGGAGTCAGTCATCAGGGTTAGGCAGATACCGGGACCAGTGAAAAAGAACAAAACGAGAGTGCATGGGCACTGCCGTGCATACGCATCGGGACAACCGGAACACGCGCCACGCTCGCGCGGCCACGCGCGAATTGCCGCGGCACGCAAGGCGCCGCGAGCGATCCGCATCCTGCCTTGCAGGCCAGGCGGCGCATTCTGGTTTCGATACTTATGAGGGCAGTACCAGGCCCGGATTGCTGTGGATAACTCGAATTTTAGCGCAGCCGGCCCGGCGCACGCGCAAAGCAGGTCACCGAATGCCCGGAGCAGCCGGAAAACCGGCGTGGCGGGCGAATCCGATCAGGCAAAAACGTCCATCCAATGGACAGTATCCTGCCAATCTGATGGACACCGCTCCGGCGGGCTCAGCCCGCCAGCCAGCGCAGCCCCCAAAGGACCAGCATGCCGACGATGATGACCAGCACCGCGCTGCGCGTGCGCAGGAACACCAGCACCGCCAACACACCCGCCACCAATTTGTAGTCGAACACCGGCCCCAACCCAGCCTTCCAGGGCAGCAGGTCGGGCACCACGATGGCCGTCAGGGCGGCCGCCGGCGCATAGCGCAGGGCCCGCCGCACGTTGTCGGACAGCGGAACGTAGTCGCCGAACAGCATGAAGCCGGCGCGCGTGATCACGCTGCACACGGTCAACAGCAGGATCGCGGAATAGACATAGATCTCGGAAGGCCAGAGCGTCATGTGCGCGCCTTGAAGAAACGTTCGGCCCACATGCCGGCGACCACGCCGGTGATCACGGCCGCTGCCAGGCCCAGCCGCAGCGGCAGGGTCTGCCCGACCCAGGCGACCAGTCCGGCCGCCAGCATCGACACCAGCATGGGCTTGGAATTGGCCAGCGGCACCGTGATGGCCAGCAGCGCCAGCACCGCGGCAAAATCCAGCGACCAGGTCGCGGGCACCATGGTGCCCAGGTAGATGCCCACGATGGACGAGGTCTGCCACACCAGCCAGCCCGGCGCGATGGTGCCGATGAAGTACCAGAGCTGCTCGCGGGTGCCGCGCTCGGCCGCGTCGCCGAAACGCGGCATGAACAGCACAAAGCCCATGTCGGTGGTGAAGTAACCCAGCCCCAGGCGCTTGGGCCAGGACAGGTGGCGGAAATAGGGCTGGAGCGCGGCGCCGAAAATGAGGAAGCGCAGGTTGACCACGCAGCCTGCGGCGAAGATCAGCCACAACGGCGCGCCGGTGGCGATCAGCGGCAGCGAGGTCAGCTGCGCCGAGCCGGCGTACAGCAGCAGCGTCATGGCCAGGGCCATGGATTCGGTCAGGCCGGACTTAACCATGGCCACCCCTGTGACCAGGCCCCAGGTCGCGGTGGCGATCAGGGCCGGCACGATGGCCTGGACGCCGGCGCGGAAGGCGGCGACGCGTTCTTGCCGCACGAGGCGGGGGTCTTCAGTTTGCGCTGAAGGAAGCGCTGGTTCAGAGGACAATGGCTGGCCCCTGGCGATTCGGACAGGACGACATGACTGCTCTAAGGGATGGAAAGCGGCGGCGGCCCGCCTGAAGTCGCGTCCGCGCGGCGGCGGATCCAGGCGCGAACGAGGCGTATTGTAACCTCGACGCTTGATACAATGACGCACTTCCGCGAGCGCCGCTTGCGGCCTCCCGTCATTGCGCGGGACGCCCGCCGGCCCAAGTCGGAGCTATCGTGCGGCGCCGGCCGCCGCGCGGCGCCAAAAGCGCTTCCGGGCGAAAACGGCGCGCACTAGGGATGGGAGCAGACCATGTCGATGGCGGATCGTGACGGTTTCATCTGGTACGACGGCAAGCTGGTGCCGTGGCGTGACGCGACCACGCACGTCCTGACGCACTCCCTGCACTACGGCCTGTCGGTATTCGAGGGCGTGCGCGCCTACGACGGCGAGCTCGGCACGGCCATCTTCCGCCTGCAGGACCACACCCGGCGCTTGTTCAACTCGGCGCACATCTACCAGATCCCCATGCCCTTCGACCCGGACACGGTCAACGAGGCGCAGCGCCAGGTCGTGCGCGAGAACCAGCTCAAGTCCTGCTACCTGCGCCCCCTGGTCTTCTATGGTCCCGAGAAGATGGGCGTGTCGCCCAAGGGCGCCCGCGTGCACGTGGCCATCGCCGCCTGGCCCTGGGGCGCCTATCTGGGCGAGGAAGCCCTGTCCCAGGGCATCCGCGTCAAGGTTTCCTCTTTTACCCGCCAGCACGTCAACGTGACGATGCCGCGCGCCAAGGTCGCGACCACCTACGCCAACTCGATCCTGGCCAATACCGAAGCCCTGCACGATGGCTACGACGAGGCCCTGCTGCTGGACACGGACGGTTTCGTGGCCGAGGGCTCGGGCGAAAACCTGTTCCTGGTCAAGGACGGCGTGCTCTGCGAGCCGGAAATCGCCTCGGCCCTGACCGGCATCACCCGCTCCACCATCCACGCGCTGGCCGCCGACCAGGGCCTGCGCGTCGTGACCAAGCGCCTGACCCGGGACGACGTATACATCGCCGACGAAGCCTTCTTCACCGGCACCGCCGCGGAAGTCACCCCGATCCGCGAGGTCGACAACCGCAAGATCGGCACCGGCAGCCGCGGCCCGATTACCGAAGCGCTGCAGAAGGCCTACTTCGACGTGGTGCATGGCCGCAACCCGAAGTACCATCACTGGCTGAGCAAAATCTGATTCGCGCGGCCTTGTTAATTTCCCGCCAGGCCGCATCATTACCACCCACCCAGCCGTCCCACGGTTCTTTTATTTCAGGAATACCCATGACCGCCGCTTCCCCGGCCGCCGTCTCCAGCGCACAACACGAAGTGATCGAAGTCGGCGCCGAAGACCTGCCCGTCTTCTGTCCCGGCCCCAAGGCTCCGCTGTGGAGCATGCACCCCCGCGTCTTCCTCGACGTGGCCCGCACCGGTTCGGCCCGCTGCGCCTACTGTGGCGCCGAATACCGTCTGAAGCCGGGCACGGTGCTGCACGGCCATCACTGAGCCCCGGCCGCGCCCTTCTTCCTCACGCCAACCGCCACGACCTATGTTCGCCACGCCAGACGAAGCCGAGCACGCGTTCTACGAAGCCCTGGAACAGGCGGACTGCGTCCGCTTGATGCAAGTCTGGGCGGACGACGAGGAAATCGTCTGCATCCATCCGGGCGGCCTGCGCATCGTAGGCCACTCGGCGGTGCACGAATCGTGGCAACAGGTGCTGGCCAACGGCCCGCTGCACATCCGCCCGCTGCGCCCGCTGGTCATGCAGAGCATGATGTGCGCGGTGCACGTGCTGGTGGAACAGGTAGCGGTGCGCACGCGCGAAGGCACGCAGTTTGCCAACTGCTACGCGACGAACATCTATCACAAGGGGCCCACCGGCTGGCGCATGGTCATGCACCACGCCTCGCCCGCCCCCACCGAAGCGGGTGTGCTCGACTTGCACGACGTACCCGACATGCTGCACTAGAGACCGGGTGGATTTTTGTTGGCCGCTGCTCGTTTTGACACAACGCCCTGCCCTGTTCCCTCGTGGCTGCCCGGAGGCGACAGCCAAACCGTCTACGCCGCCCTGTTCGCGCAATACCATCGCATCGCCTTCGTGCGCGACCGCGTGGAAACGCCGGACACGGACTTCGTGGACTTCGACTGGACCGGGCCGGGCCTCTTTCCGCACAAGGCCGCCGACGGCGCGCCCGTGAGCGGCCAGCGTCCGGTCGCCAATGGCAGGACCGCCGCCGCGCGCTGGATGACCGACGCGGACTGGAAATCCCTGCCGCACACGCCGGACACGCCGGCCCTGGTGCTGTTCCACGGCCTGGAAGGCGGCAGCAACAGCCGTTACGCGCAATCGATCGCGCATCATTTCCGGGCGCGCGGCTGGATCGTGGCCATTGCCCATTTTCGCGGCTGCTCCGGCACGCCCAACCGCCTGGCCCGCGCCTATTATTCCGGCGACTCGGCCGAAGTCGGTTTCCTGCTGGAGACCGTGCGCAGCCGCATCCCGCACGCCCGCTGGCATGCCGTGGGCGTGTCGCTGGGCGGCAACGCGCTGCTCAAGTACCTGGGCGAGCACCATGAGGACACGTCCTGGCTGACCGCCTGCGCCGGCGTCTCGGTGCCGCTGGACCTCGTGGCCTGCGGCAAGACCCTGTCCACCGGCCTCTTCAACCGGAAGATCTACACGGGGCATTTCCTCAAGACGCTCAAGAACAAGGTGCTTGAAAAGGCGCATCGTTACCCGGGCGCCATCGACGTGATGCGCATCGCGCACGCGCGCGACCTGCGCGACTTCGACGACGCCTATACCGCGCCCATGCACGGGTTCCGCAATGCGCTGGACTACTGGACGCGCGCCTCCAGCAAGCCCTGGCTGCCGCAGATCACCGCGCCCACGCTGGTGCTGAACGCGCTGAACGATCCGTTCATCCCGGCCAGCGCCCTGCCCAAGCCCGAGGAATGCTCGGCCAGCGTGCTGCTGCACCAGCCCGCCGACGGCGGCCACGCCGGTTTCCCGACCGGCGCCTTTCCGGCGCACCTGAACTGGCTGCCCCAGCGCCTGGGCCGCTTCTTCGAAACGGGCCTCTAGCCAGATTTGAAACGCTCAAGCAGCTGCCGCTCTTCCGCCAGTTTGTCCTTGACTTCCTTGATCTGCACGTCGATCTGCGACTGCTCGTAGAAGTCGGAAGACATCCCGCGCGCCTGCTGCAGCTGCGACTCCGCCGCGGCGAAGGCGCCAATCTGCGTGTAGTAGCGGGCCATGTCGCGACGCGCCTGCACCGGCTTGCCGGTGCGTTCCTGACTCTGCGCCAGCATCTGGTAGAGGCTGGGTTCGTCCGCGCCCCATTGCCGGATCTTGCCGCGCAGATAGTCCTGGGCCTCGGCGTGGCGGCCGCCATTCTGCAGCGCCTGGGCATAGGCGATGCCCAGCGCGCGCCGGTCCGGCCAGCGCTTGGACGCGGCCTGCGCCAGCTCCAGCGCGCGAGCATTGTCCTTGCGGGCCAGCGCGATATCCACGCTCAGCTTGGCCAGCTGCGGCGACGACCGTCCGTCTTCCGAGGCCAGGGTCCAGTTGCGCTCCGCATCGGCCAGGCTGTTGCGCTGCAGGGCCTGCAAGGCCAGGCCATAGTAGGCCGCCGACTTGCGCACGCCGGACAGCGCCCGGGCCTCGTCCTGCAGTTGCTGCGCGGCCGAGCGCAGGCTGACCGCGTCGCGCCCCTGCACCACCCGCATCTTGGCGCGGATGTACCAGAAATCATCGCTGTCCACGTGCCGCGTCGGCGGCTGCGAGCGCGCCCGGTTCTGCACGTCGGACATGCGCTCGATGGACAGCGGGTGCGTGCTGGCCCAGGAACCGCCGCCCATGCCCTCGTTCAGGCGCGAGGCGTTCATCAGCCGTCCGAACATGTCGGACATGCCCTGCGGGTCGTAGCCTGCCTTGGTCAGCATCTGGAAACCGGCGCGGTCGGCCTCGCGTTCGGCGTCGCGCGAAAAACCCAGTTGGCGGTTGATGGCGGCGGCCTGGCCGAACGCGGCCACGCCCATCGCCAGGTTGCCGCCACCGCCAGCCAGCGCCGCCAGCAGCGCGCCGGCCAGGCTGGCCAGCATCACCATGCTGTTCTGGTTCTGCTGGGTCATGCCACGGGCGATGTGGCGCTGCACCACGTGGCCGATTTCGTGCGCCAGCACGGCGGCCAGCTCGGACTCGCTGGCCGAGGCGACGATCAGTCCGGTATTCACGCCAATGAAGCCGCCAGGCATGGCGAAGGCGTTGATCTCTGGATCCCGCACGCCGAACATTTCCACCTCGGGCACGGCGCCGGGCGAATACGTGGCCAGCTTGCGCCCCATGGTGGTCAGATACTGGCTCAGCTCGGTATCGTCGACATAGGTGGGGTCGCGCCGTCCCTGCGACATGATGGCCTCGCCCAGGCTGCGTTCCAGCATCGGGGAAAGCTCGGCCGACGAGGCCGCGCCCATGGAAGGCAGCCCGACGGGCTGGGCATGGGCCGCCAGCGGCACGGCCTGTAGGACCAGCGCCGCGCTGAGCGCCGCGCTGACGCCTTGTTTCGCAATCGAGCAAATGGAGGGCATGTTCCTGCGTTTCATATGCCTATGATAGCGATCAGCTTAAAATGTTTCATCGTCCCCACAAGCGAGGTTTCAATGCGTCCCGTCCGTAAAGCCGTTTTTCCCGTTGCCGGCATGGGCACCCGTTTTCTGCCCGCGACCAAGGCGATGCCCAAGGAAATGCTGCCCGTCGTCGACAAGCCCCTGATCCAGTACGCGGTGGAAGAAGCCGTGGCTGCCGGCATCACGGACCTGATTTTCGTCACCGGCCGCAACAAGCGGGCCATCGAAGATCACTTCGATTCCGCCCCTGAACTCGAATCCGACCTGGAAAGCAAGGGCAAGCACGAGCTGCTGGCCATGGTGCGTGGCATTCTACCCGCCCATGTGAACTGCCTTTACATCCGCCAGTCCGCCCCGCTGGGCCTGGGACACGCCGTGCTGTCGGCCGCCCCGGCCGTGGGCGACGAACCCTTCGCCGTGCTGCTGGCCGACGACCTGATCGACGCCGACACGCCCGCCATGAAGCAGCTGGTCGACATCGCCGTCGCGCAGAACGCCAGCGTGCTGGGGGTGCAGGACGTGCCGCGCGAAGACACGCGCAAGTACGGGATTGTCGCGACCCAGGACGGCGACGCCCGCGCCAATGGCCGCACCGAGCGCGTCACGCATATCGTTGAAAAACCCGATCCGGCGGCCGCTCCGTCCACGCTGGCGGTGGTGGGCCGCTACGTGCTGGAAGCCGCCATTTTCGATCACCTGCGCTCGACCAAGATGGGCGCCGGCAACGAAATCCAGCTGACCGACGGCATCGCGTCGCTGATGCGCGAACGCGCGGTCTATGCGCACCGCTACGACGGCACGCGCTACGACTGCGGCAGCAAGGCCGGCATGTTCCAGGCCACCGTGGCCCTGGGACGCAAGTACCACGGATTGATTCCGGAATAAGCCGCCAGTTCAGGGCGACATGACCTGATTCGGCCTGAACCGCCGGCTCAGGCCGAGACGGCGCGGGCCTTGGCCCGCGCGCGCGCATCGCGATCCGCCTTGCGCAGCCGGCCCTTGGCTGACAGGCGCATCAGGGTCCCCAGCGCCACCATCAGCCCCACCACCTCCACCAGCGCGGCCGGAATCCACATGGTCAGGCCGCCGATGGTCTGGTCGGTCTGCGCCGACATGGCGACGGCGCGGCCGCACAGCTCGAACAAGGGATAGAGGTCGCTTTCGGAAAAGGCGATGACGGCGCCCGCCACCATCTGCGGCGCCATGGTGATGATGGGCGAAATCACGCGGCCGCCCGGCGACATGGCCGCCGGCGGGCTGGGACGCCGGTCCAGGATCAGGTTCCAGTACATGAAGCCGCTGATCACCACCGACCAGTTCATCAACCGGTACAGGCGCCAGTCCAGCATGGAATAGAACTGCACCGACGGCAGCAGCCATACCAGCACCAGGAACACGAACAGCGCGGGCACGAATATCTTGTTGGTCAGCACCGCCACCGTGGCGCGGCCCGAGCCGGTGCGCAGGAAGTCGCGCAGCCGCAGGCGCCAGGCCATCGGCAGCCCGGCGCGCATGACCTGTCCGGGGAAGGCCGCCATCACCAGCAAGGGCCCCAGGTGATGCAGCACCAGGTGCTGGGCGCGGTGGATGAAGAACATGCGCTCGGCGTAGTAGTCGAGCCGGGTATGCATGGACAGGTACAGCAACACCATGCCCGACCAGAAGTACACCTGGCGGGCCAGCGTCACGTGATGCACCCGTTGGCCGCGCACGAACAGCACGATGGCCACGATGAACGAAGCCACCAGCGTGGGAGAGAACTCCCAGGGTACGAGCCACTCAAGACTGTCCATGCATGCCATCCGGAAGACCGCGGGGAAAGGCCGGCCCGGCGCCAGGCGCCGGGCCGCTGCTCACCGCCGATTGTAGTGGACGCCCGGAAGAGCGTCCCTCCCGGCGTCAGAAACGGTGCGTCACGCCCGTGGCGAAGCGGGTGGTATGGGAATTGCCGGGGTCGAACTGGTTGTCCAGCGTGTAGTTCGACGCGTAGCCGGCGAATGCGTAGACCGTGGTGCGCTTCGACAGCTCGTAGGTATACCCCAGCGTCATCAGCTGCGCCTTGCGCGCGGTCATGCCATCGGCCCATTGCCAGTCCGGCTTGGCCAGCGACCATTGGGCCAGCACCGTGCCGCGCCCAAGCGGCACGCTCACGCCGAGCAGCCAGGCGTTGACCGTGCCGCCGGCCGCGAAGGCGGCGGGGCCGAGGTTCTGTCCCAGATTATCCGGATCGCCGCCGTCCAGGCCGACGTAGCCGTTGCGCTGGCGCGACCAGGCCGCCGACACCTTGAGCACCTCGAAGTCGTAGGAGGCGCCCAGCTGCAGCGCCTGCGGCCTGCCCTGGACGCCCTGCGGCGGCTGGGCCAGCCTCATCTGGTCCCAGGTCGCCACGGCCAGCAGCGGGCCATCCTCGTACTTCAGGCCCAGGCTCAGCGCGCGGTTGTTGGCGTTGGTGCGGAATTTCCCCTGCGCGTCGGCATCGAAGGAATAGCCGATCCCGGCCTGCCAGCCCTGCCACTCCGGCGTGTAGTAGTTCACCAGGTTGCTGAACTGGTAGTTGTCCGAGGCCTTGAAGGTGGCGCCCATGCCCATTTCCTTCCAGGACGCGATCTCCAGCGCGTTGCCATAGGTCTTGCCCACGGTGTACTGGCGGCCCAGGCGCAACTCGCCCAGATCGTCATGGCCCAGCCCGACCCAGGCGCCATAGTTGAACAGGCTGCGGTCATCGGCCTGCCGTCCCGTGGACGGGTCGAAGCCGTTTTCCAGCTGGAAGCGCGCGCTCCAGCCGTCTCCCAGGTCTTCCCTGCCCCGCAGGCCCCACAGCGAGTCCGTCAGGCCGCCATTGAGCATGCCGCTGCGGCTGCCCACGCCGGACACGTTCGTGACGGCCATCCCGGCGTCGACCACGCCGTAGATCCGGACCTCGGTACCGGACAAGGCGGCTCCGTCGGCACGGGCGGCCAGGGGGCTGGCCAGGCCGGCCGCCGTCAACGCCGCACAAATGTAGTGCTTCTTCATGCATTTCTCCCGACTGCGCCGCGGGCCTTGCCCGCGGCATCGAACCGACTCATTGCCACCCGTACTTGCGGACCCAGATACCCTTGAGCAGCTGTGTCAGCACGCAGTAGCTCAGGAGGATCCCGGCCAGCCAGGGGAAATAGCTCCATGGCAGCGCCTGCAGCTGGAAGTATCCGGCCAGCGGCGAGAACGGCAGGAACAGGCCCAGGCAAACCACCGCCAGCGTCATGAACATCAAGGGCCAGGCGGCGCGGCTCTGCAGGAACGGAATCCGGCGCGTGCGGATCATATGCACGATCAGCGTCTGCGACAACAGGCCCTCCACGAACCAGCCCGACTGGAACAGCGTTTGATGCTCGGGCGCATTGGCCTGAAATACATACCACATCAGGGCATACGTGGCGATGTCGAAGATCGAGCTGATCGGGCCGAAGAACACCATGAAGCGGCCCAGGCCGTCCGGATCCCATTGCTGGGGCTTTTTCAGCAATTCCTCATCGACATTGTCGAACGGGATCGCGGTCTGGGAGATGTCGTACATCAAGTTCTGCAGCAGCAGATGGATGGGCAGCATGGGCAGGAACGGCAGGAAGGCGCTCGCCACCAGCACCGAGAAGACGTTGCCGAAGTTCGAGCTGGCGGTCATCTTCAAGTACTTGAGCATGTTGCAGAAGGTCTTGCGGCCTTCGATGACCCCATCTTCCAGCACCATCAGGCTCTTTTCGAGCAGGATGATGTCGGCGGCCTCCTTCGAGATATCCACGGCCGAATCGACCGAAATGCCCACGTCAGCCGCGCGCAGGGCGGGCGCATCGTTGATGCCGTCGCCCATGAAGCCCACGGTATTGCCCTGCGCCCGCAGGCCGCGCACGATGCGTTCCTTGTGCGCCGGCGTCAGGCGGGCAAACACGTTGGCCTCGCGCACCGCCACCGCCAGCTGCGCGTCGCTCATGGCTTCGATCTCCGCGCCCAGCACCACCTTGCGGACCTCGAAACCGACTTCGCGGCAGACCTTCTGCGTCACCAGCTCCACGTCGCCGGTCAGCACCTTCACCTCGATGCCCGATTCCTTCAGCGCGGCCAGGGCAGGCGCGGTGGATTCCTTGGGGGGGTCCAGGAAGGCGATGTAGCCGACCAGGATCAGGTCGGACTCGTCGGCCACCCCGTAAGCCTGCTGGGTGGGCGGCAGTTCCTTCACGCCCACGGCGATCACGCGCAGGCCGTCGCGGTTCAGGTCGGCCGTGACCTTGCGGATGTCGGCGCGGCGCGCGTCGGTCAGCAGCTGCACCTCTTCGCCCACGCGCAGGCGGGTGCAGGCCGACAGCACCTCCTCCAGCGCGCCTTTGCAGATCAGCTCATGATGTTCGCGGCCGTTCTCGACCTCATTCACCACCACCGACATGCGGCGGCGCGCGAAGTCGAAGGGAATCTCGTCGACCTTGCGGTAGCGCGCTGCCAGGTTGAGCTTGCGCTCCACCTCGGCGTGCTGCAGCACCGCCACATCCAGCAGGTTCTTCAGCCCGGTCTGGTAGTAGCTGTTCAGGTAGGCATAGGCCAGCACATCGTCGCTGGCGGCGCCGTAGACGTCGGTATGACGCTCGAGCACGATGCGGTCCTGCGTCAGCGTGCCGGTCTTGTCAGTGCACAGCACGTTCATCGCGCCCAGGTTCTGGATGGCGTCCAGGCGCTTGACCACGACCTTGCGTCGCGACATCCGTACCGCCCCCTTGGCCAGCGTGGCGGTGACGATCATGGGCAGCATCTCGGGCGTCAGGCCCACGGCGATCGCCAGCGCGAACAGCAGCGCCTCGAGCCAGTCGCCCTTGGTGAAGCCGTTGATCAGCATGACGATGGGCGCCATCACCAGCATGAAGCGGATCAGCACCCAGCTGACGCGGTTGATGCCCTGCTGGAACTGGGTCGGCACGCGCGTGGTCTGCGTGACGCGTCCGGCAAGCTGGCCGAAGTAGGTATCGGCGCCAGTGGTCACGATCAGGGCGGTGCCCGAGCCGCTGACCACGTTGGTGCCCATATAGGCCATGTTCTCCAGTTCCAGCGAATTGGCCGTCTCGACGCGCTGCGTGGCGCTCTTCTCGACCGGCAGCGATTCACCCGTCAAGGCCGCTTGCGCCACGAACAGGTCCTTGGCGGTCAGGATGCGGCAATCGGCCGGGATCATGTCGCCCGCGGACAGCAGCACCACGTCACCGGGCACCAGGTCCGCCAGCGGCAGCTCCATGCGGCGCGAGCCGCTGGCGTGCGGCGCCACGCCCAGCGCGCGCCGGACCTCGCCCTCGGAGGGATCGCCCGCGTCGCTGCGCAGCACGGTGGCCGTGTTCTGCACCATCGCCTTGAGCGCCTCGGCGGCGCGGTTGGAGCGGCGCTCCTGCGCGAAGCGCAGCAGCGTGGAAATGACCACCATCGAGCCGATGATGATGACGCCGCGCCATGACTGGTCGTCAGGCTCGGCCATCCAGACATCGGTGACCCACGACAGCGTGGCCAGCGCGGTCAGCAGCAGGTTGAAGGGGTTGCGGTACGAGTACCACAGGTGGACATACCAACGCAGCGGCGCTTCGTGGTCGACCTCGTTGCGGCCATGCCGCTCGCGCGCGGCGCTGGCCTGCGCTTCGCTCAGGCCGCCGGCGCGGCTGCCGAAGCGCTGGAACAGCGTCTCTGTATCCTGGCCGGACAGTTCCAGCATGCGGCGATTGGCATGACGGGCCGCGTCGGGCGGCACGGCAGCCACCTCGCCGCCGCGCTCCAGCATGGGCGAGCGGCGGAAATGGCGCCCGGTGCGCCGCGCTCGGGCGGCGGATGAGAAGAATGACTTCAGGAACGTCAACATCGGAGTGCTCCGGTTGTTTGTTTTCTTGTCCCACGCGGCTTCCGGGGAAAGATCCCCGGGGAACGGCGCAACCGCGAAGATGGACGCGGCGCGGGAGCTTTTTCTGGGAGACACGGACGACAGGCTGCGTGCCTGGCACGGGCGTGCGCGGCCGCGGCCAGCGGGCGCAGGCCGTCGATCCGCCGCGTACGGGCGTGTTCAAGCACCGGAGCAATGTTGCCGGTGTCCGGATCGCGTCAAGAAGCGCGCCGGGCGCGGAAAACGGAAAGGGAAGCGAGCGGGAGAATCAATACCGGCGGATCGGGCGGACGCGGGGTCAGCCAGGCCGGGGATTCAATGCTGCGGGTTCCGTACGGACCAGGATGCGCCTGGCCGGTCGGCTCGCAGGGAGTGGACGGGTCAGACAGGCATGCCGGCGCCGCGCGCGGGGCGCAATCGAGGCTCGGGGTCTAAGGCACTAGGCATGATTTCTCCTGTGTGTGGACGGGCAGCCGCGGGCGTTCAGGCCGCCAGCGGCTGGACGCCGAAATGCACGTGGCGCACGGCGGGGTTGGCGCTAAGGCGACGGGCCTGGGACATCAGTTCGCCGCGCAATTCGGGGGGGCAATTGACGGTGATGCAGGCCGACGCCAGGCCGGGATCCGAGCCCTGGTCGATCTGCACCTGCGAAACATCCAGGCCGGCGGCGCTGAAGTCCAGGCAGATCTGCTTGCGCAGGGAACCCAGTTCATCGCGCGGACAAATGACCGTCAGCCGCGACGTGCCGCGGCGGCGGCCCTGGGCGGTGGCGCGGTCCACGCCGGCGCGGCGCAGGAACAAGTCGAAGAAACGCATGGCGACCTCCATTGCAAGAACGGAGGAGCGGTTTCGCGAACATGCGCGCACGCGCCGCGCTCGACGGCCGGGCACGATGGACGTGCACGAACGCGGGCGCTGCGGACGAGCGACGGTTCTGGCGGTTTACGTTGGGGAGATGCCCGGCAAGCCGTGGGCTTGCGCGATGGCCCGGGCTGACGCCTGGACCTTGGGATACGCCGCAACCTGTTCAACAGGCGCGGCAGACGGAGTGCTGCGTGATCCTGTTAAACAGCGGTGTCGATGCAAGATCGACTTTCGCCGGAATCGGTATTCACGAAGACTGCTCCTGGGATGGATAACGGGCAGAATTTTACGCGGGTTTCCACTGATGGACAACACTTTGGTCGCGTAAAGGGCACAAAAAAGTGGAATCCGCGCGCATTCCACCGCCGCGCGCCACGGCCTCGATCACGGGCATGGCTGCCGCGCCATGATGGCGCGGCAGCCACCGTCCTCCGACAGAAGCGCGCGGCGCCGTCCTCAGGCGTAGAAGTGCCAGCCCAGGTAGATGGCGAACAAGGCGTAGAACCCGCCCGCCGCCGACAGCACCGGCACGGTGATGCCGGAAGACCGGAAGCGCAGCCAGAGCAGGCCGATGGACAGCATGGTGAACAGGCCGGCGGCGAGCAAGGGGGCGTCCAGCAGCCAAGGCGTCATGAAGATGCCCAGCGCGCTGGGAATGGTGGCCTGGATCATCATGGCGCCCGAGATGTTGGCCAAGGCCAGCCGCTCCTTGCCCTGGCGCACCCAGATCAGCGCATTCATGATTTCCGGCAGTTCGGTGGCGACCGGCGCCAGCAGCAGTGCCGCTAGGTGCGGCGAGGCGCCCATGGCCACGCCCAGCGTCTCGATCTGGTTGACGAACACATGCGACGCGCCGGCGATCACCACCAGCGCCAGCACCGTCTGCGTGATGGCCCAGGACAGCGCGGGATCCGTGTCGCGGGGGCGCAGCTTGAGCGGCTCCAGGTCTTCGCTGGCCAGGCTTTCCTCGTCATTGCTCAGCTCGCGCTTCACATAGAGGCCGTAGGTGACCAGGAACAGGATGCCCAGCCAAGGCTTCCAGGCGAAGGCCAGCAGCCCCAGCCCGACCTTGAAGACGAAGATGCCCATGAACCAGGCCTGGTCGCGGGCCAGCCTGCGCTGGTCCGCGTTGATACAGTCCAATTGCGTCGCGCGGCCGCGGTGGGCGCGCCACAGGGCCAGACCGACGACCGCGTAGGCCAGCGTCGCCAGCACCAGCGGACCGCCCATCGCGGCGCCCACGCCAATGTCCTTCTGCTCGGGGGTGTCGCCGAACACGACGGCCATGAAGGTCACGGCGCTTTCAGGCAGCGCGGTGCCGAAGGCGGCGAGCACGGTGCCCGTCGCGGTGGCGCCCAGTTCGAATCGGTGGCCGACCCACTCGACGCCATTGACGAAGTACTCGCAGGCGAAATAGATGACCGCCGCGGACAGGAAAAACAGGAAGAGAGTGAGCAACATGGGAGCGAATGCGGCCGGACGAGCGGATACCAATGGCACGACGCTGCCGCTCGCCCGGCCAAGGGTGAACGCAACGCGGCCAAAGGTCTCGCCTGGCAGTTCCATGTGGCGGGCGTGCCGCGAGCATGGAAACCGTCAGCGCCATGGAGTTCTAGCGGTTGCTCCGCAACCCTGAACCACCAAGTTTGTTGACGCTGACTCCTTTGGGGAACAAAGGATGGCTACTCCCCAATGACTGAGCCGCGATTGTAGCAGCCTGCCGGCCGCGTTGGCGGGAATTTCCGCGTCGGCCGCGCGGACTATCCGCGCCGCCGCGCGAGGGCCGCCGAGCCGCGTTAAAGTGGAAGCCAACGCAGCCTGCGTCCAGGCATCCGAGCCGCCTGCCGCCGCATGCCGCTCCCGACAACGCCACCCGCGGGGCCGCGCGCCCCGGCCGCCCATGAGCCTGCCGCCCGACGATATCGCCCCCTATGCCGCCCGCCGCCACCGCCTGATGGAACGCATGCGCGCGGCCGGCGGCGGCATCGCCGTGCTTGCCACCGCGCCCGAGGCCATCCGCAACCGCGACGCCGACTATCCCTACCGGCACGACAGCGACTTCTTCTACCTGAGCGGCTTCACCGAACCGGAGGCCTGGCTGGTGCTGATCGCCGGCGCCACCGACCGCGCGCTGCTGTTCTGCCGTCCGCGCCATGTCGAGCATGAGATCTGGGAAGGCAAGCGCTTCGGCCCGGAAGCCGCCGCCGAATACTTCGGCTTCGACGACGCGCATCCGATCGACGCGCTCGACGAACTGATGCCCACGCTGCTGATGGACCAGCCCACGCTGTACGCGCCGCTGGCGGGCGACCGACGCGCCGACGGCCGCCTGCGGCGCTGGCTGACCGCCGCCCGCGAATCCGGCCGCGGCGGGCACCAGCCGCCCGAGCGGCAGCAGGACCTGCGCCCCATCCTGGCGGACATGCGGCTGATCAAGGACGCCACGGAGATCGCCGCCATGCGCCGCGCCGCCAAGATCTCCGCTGGCGCCCATGCCCGCGCCATGCGGGCCGCCCGCGCCGGCATGCGCGAGTACGAGCTGGAAGCCGAGCTGCTGTATGAATTCCGGCGCCAGGGCGCGCAGTCGGTGGCCTACAACAGTATCGTGGCGGCCGGCGCCAACGCCTGCGTGCTGCACTACCCGGCGGGAGACGCCGTGCTGCGCGACGGCGACCTGGTGCTGATCGACGCCGGCTGCGAGGTCGACAGCTATGCCAGCGACATCACGCGCACCTTTCCCGTGAACGGCCGCTACAGCGGTCCACAGCGGGCGCTGTACGACCTGACGGCCGCCGCGCAGGACGCGGCCGTGCAGGCCACGGCGCCAGGCCGCTCCTGCAACGATTCTCACGATGCCGCCGTCCGGGTCTTGGCCCAGGGCATGCTGGATCTGAAGCTGCTGAAGGGATCGCTGGACGGCGTGATCGAATCCGGCGCCTACAGCCGCTACTACATGCACCGCACCGGCCATTGGCTGGGCCTGGACGTCCATGACGTGGGCGACTACCGACAGCCCGGCCCCGCGCACGGCGGCGAGCGTCCCTGGCGCGCGCTGCAGGCCGGCATGATGCTGACCATCGAACCCGGCATCTACGTGCGCCCCGCCGACGACGTGCCCGAGGCCTACTGGAACATCGGCATCCGCATCGAGGACGATGCGCTGGTCACCGACGAGGGCTGCGAGCTGATCACCCGCGGCGTGCCGGTGCAGGCCGGCGAGATCGAGGCGCTGATGCGTGAATAGGGGCGACGGCTACAGCACGTAGCCGTCCAGCCAGCCCATCGCCACCCAGATGTACACCACCACCATGGCGATGGCGAACATGGCCACGATCGAGCCGATCAGGCAGGCGCTCAGCGCCACCAGGACCGGCCCCCAGCCCGTCGCCGACGGGCGGCCCAGATCGGGGTTGTAGCGCCGGTCGAATTTCTCGTCGGACATGAGCGAGAAGACCACGCTCTCGACGAATCCGTCGATCATGGGGATGAACAGCAGGAAGAAAGCCGGGTTGTCGTACCAGACCGGATAAAGGCTGAACGCGCCGGCCAGCGCCAGCGCGGCGTACAGGCTCACCGCCCAGGCGTGGCGGCGGCCCAGATACCACCAGTGCGCGCCGGCCCAGCCCAGGAAACACGCCAGCAGGCCAACGGCGACCTTGCCTCGCGGCCGGCGCGGCGTTGCGGCGGAAATCGAAGAAGTGGCCTGGGCCTGCGTCATGTCATTGCTCCTGTGGCGTGGGCGCGCCTGCCGCCTGCCGGCGATTGTAGTGGACGGTTAAACTTCCGCACATGACTGCTTCCGCCTTCGACATTGCGATTCTCGGCGCCGGCCCCGTCGGCCGCGTCCTGGCCCTGATGCTGGCTCGGGTGGCGCCGGATCCGGCCCGCATCGTGCTGCTGCAAGGCACGGCCCCCGCCGCCACGGCCGACGCCGCGCCCGCGGCCGATCCGCGCGTGCTGGCCATGAACCACGGCAGCCGCGTGCTGCTCGAGTCGCTGGACGCCTGGCCGGAACGCTCGGCCGACATCCGCAGCATCCATGTCTCGCAGCGCGGCCGCCTGGGCCGCAGCCTGATCCGCCATACCGACTTCGACGTGCCGCAGCTGGGCAGCGTCGTCGGCTATGCGGGCCTGTACGCCCGGCTCGAAGCCCGCGTCGCCCAATGCGGCGTGACCCTGCTGTCGGGACCGCCGGCCCGGATCCTGGAGCAGGACGCCGACGGCGTGCGCATCGCCCAGGGCGACACCGAATTGCGCTGCCGGGTGGCGGTGCAGTCCGACGGCGCGGGCGGCGAAGACCTGCGCCGCGACTACGGCCAGCATGCCGTGCTGACCACGGCGCACGCCACCCTGCCGCGCCCAGGCTGGGCCTGGGAGCGCTTCACGCCCGAAGGGCCGCTGGCCCTGCTGCCCCATCCGCACACGCCCGAAGCCCATTCCGTGGTCTGGTGCAGCACGCCGGAACGCGCCGCCGAACTGGCCGCGCTGGACAACGCGGCCTTCTCGCGCGCGCTGACCGCCGCCTTCGGCGACCGCCTCGGCCGCCTGTCCAGCCAGGCGCCGCGCCATGTCTTCCCGCTGGCGCTGAGCGCCCGCCGCGCCCAGGTGCAGGGGCGCGTGGCGGCCATCGGCAATGCGGCCCAGACCCTGCACCCGGTGGCGGGCCAGGGCCTGAACCTGGGGCTGCGCGACGCCGCCCGGCTGGCGCAGGCGCTGGGCGCCTGGCTGCCGGGCCCGGACGCCAGCCCGGCCCCGGCGCTGGCCGAGTTCGCCGGCGCGCGCCAGTTCGACCGCCTGATCACCGCCGGCCTGACCGACCTGATGCCGCGCGTGTTCGCCACCGGCCTGGCGCCGGTGGAGCATGCCTGTGGCCTGGCGCTGCTGGGCCTGGACCTGGCGGCGCCGCTGCGCGCGCCGCTGGCCCGGCATCTGCTGCAGGGATTCCGGGCCTAGCCCGGCGCCGGCCGCCACGATCCGGCCCTGGAAAGGGCCACGCCCTGCCTCGTCCGCCCAGGCTTGTTACCAAGCCGTTGCCGGATGAAAAAGGGGGTTCGATCAGGCCGGTTAAAATGTGACCATGCGCATCGGTCCCTGGACTCTCCCCAACAACGTACTGGTCGCGCCCATGGCGGGCGTGACCGATCGGCCTTTCCGGCAGCTTTGCAAGAAGCTGGGGGCCGGCTATGCCGTGTCCGAAATGGCGGCCAGCAACCCCAAACTGTGGGACAGCGTCAAGACCTCGCGCCGCCTGAACCACGACGGCGAGATCGCCCCCATTTCGGTCCAGATCGCCGGCGCCGACCCGGCCATGATGGCCGAGGCCGCGGCCTTCAACGCGGCCCGGGGCGCCAAGATCATCGACATCAACATGGGCTGCCCGGTCAAGAAGGTCTGCAACGTGGCCTCCGGCTCGGCGCTGCTGCGCCATGAAGACCTGATCGTCCGCATCCTGGACGCCGTGGTGGCGGCCTGCGCGCCGCTGGGCGTGCCGGTCACGCTCAAGACCCGCACCGGCTGGGACCGCGAGAGCCGCAACGCGCTGCGCGTGGCCCGGCTGGCCGAGAACGCCGGCATCGCCGCCCTGACGCTGCACGGCCGCACCCGCGCCGACCTGTACACCGGCCATGCCGAATACGACACCATCCGCGCGGTCCGCGCGGAGCTGAAGATCCCGCTCATCGCCAACGGCGACATCGACTCGCCCGAGAAAGCGAAACACGTCCTGGATTACACTGGCGCCGACGCGGTGATGATCGGACGGGCGGCCCAGGGCCGTCCCTGGATCTTCCGCGAAATCGACCACTACCTGCGCACGGGCGAAAAACTCGCCCCTCCCTCCCATGGGGAAATGCGCGAGCTGCTGCTCGAACACCTCGACGACCACTACCGCTTCTATGGCGAGCACACCGGCGTACGCACGGCGCGCAAGCATATCGGCTGGTATCTGGAAGGCCTGCCGGACGCGGATTCGTTCCGCGACCGCATGAACCTCATCGACAACACCCGCGACCAATGGCGGGCGGTGTCGGAATGGTTCCTCGCACTATCGAACGACGGCGACCGCAACCCGGCGCCGGCCGTTCAAGCCCTGCTGGCGGCATGACCGCCTCAACACCAACATAAAAATATCTGTACTCCGATGAGCAAGAAAGATGTCCTGGAAGAATGCGTGCGCGCCAGCCTGGAGCGCTATTTCGAAGACCTGGGTGAATCCGAGCCTCACGACATGTGGGACATGGTGATGCGCTGCGTTGAGCGCCCGGTGCTTGAAGTGGCGCTGGAACGGTCCGGCGGCAACCAGTCGCGGGCATCCGAAATGCTGGGCATCACGCGCAACACGCTGCGCAAGAAGCTGCTCGCCCACAACATCCAGGTATAGATCCCCACGCCAGCGGACGACCCGCCCGGCACGGGCCGCCCCCTTCCAGATTTCCCATCCAGTACCCGAACGAGAAAGGCGCCCGCGCCCCACTCCGCCCTCACCATGAAAATCGAAACCGCCCTGCTTTCGGTGTCCGACAAGACCGGCATCGTTGAATTTGCCCGCGCCCTGGCCGCGCGCGGCGTGCGCCTGCTCTCGACCGGCGGCACCGCCAAGCTGCTGGCCGAATCCGGCCTGAACGTCACCGAGGTCGCCGCCCACACCGGTTCGCCCGAGATCCTGGACGGCCGCGTCAAGACGCTGCATCCGAAGATCCACGGCGGCCTGCTCGCGCGCCGCGACAGCGCCGAGCACATGGACACCATCAAGGCGGCGGGCATCGACCGCATCGACATGCTGGTGGTCAACCTCTACCCGTTCCGCGAAACGGTCGCCAAGCCCGGCTGCACCTTCGCCGACGCGGTCGAGAACATCGACATCGGCGGCCCGGCCATGCTGCGCGCCGCCGCCAAGAACCACGGCACCGAAGCCGGCGGCGTGACCGTGGTCATCGACCCGGTGGACTACTCGCGCGTGCTGGGCGAAATGGACAAGGGCGGCAACACCTCCTACGGCCTGCGCCTGGAGCTGGCCGGCAAGGTCTACGCCCACACCGCCGCCTATGACGGCGCCATCGCCGCCTACCTGAGCAGCCTGGCCGAAGCCGAGCCCAAGCAGGACGCCGCCCCGGCCCGCAACGAATGGCCCGGCACGCTGACGCTGCAGGTCAGGCAGCAGCAGGCCCTGCGCTACGGCGAGAACCCGCACCAGACGGCGGCCTTCTACGTCGATCCGCAGCGTCCGGCCGGCCTGCTGGGCAACTACCGCCAGTTGCAGGGCAAGGAACTGTCGTACAACAACATCGCCGACGCCGACGCGGCCTGGGAATGCGCGCGCAGCTTCGAGGCGCCCGCCTGCGTCATCGTCAAGCACGCCAACCCCTGCGGCGTGGCCGTCGCGGCCAACACGCTGGGCGCCTACCAGCAGGCGTTCAAGACCGACCCGACCTCGGCCTTCGGCGGCATCATCGCCTTCAACCGCCCGGTCGACGCCGCCACGGCCGAAGCCGTCAGCGCGCAGTTCCTGGAAGTGCTGCTGGCGCCGGCCTATGACGGCGCGGCGCTGGCCATCCTGGCCGCCAAGAAGAACGTGCGCGTGCTGGAAGTGCCGATGGGCGCCGGCCAGAACGCCTTCGACGTCAAGCGCGTGGGCGGCGGCTGGCTGGTGCAGACCCCGGACGCCTACAACGTGCCGCGCGACGCGCTCAAGGTCGTGACCAAGCGCCAGCCCACCGAACAGGAAATGGACGATCTGGCCTTCGCCTGGAAGGTCGCCAAGTACGTCAAGTCCAATGCCATCGTGTTCGTGGGCGGCGGCATGACGCTGGGCGTGGGCGCCGGCCAGATGAGCCGCATCGACTCGGCCCGCATCGCCTCGATCAAGGCCGAGAACGCCGGCCTGACGCTCAAGGGCTCGGCCGTGGCGTCGGACGCCTTCTTCCCGTTCCGCGACGGCCTGGACGTGGTGGTGGCGGCGGGCGCGACCTGCGTGATCCAGCCCGGCGGCAGCGTGCGCGACGATGAAGTCATCGCGGCGGCCGACGAGCACGGCATCGCCATGGTGCTGACCGGCACCCGTCACTTCCGCCACTGATGCGCATCCTCGGCATCGATCCCGGCCTGCGCCGCACCGGCTTCGGCGTGGTCGATGCCGACGGCATGCGCCTGCGCTACGTCGCCAGCGGGACCATCGTGGTCCCGCCGTCGCTGGCGCTGTCCGAACGCCTGAAGGTCATCCTGGACAACCTGCGCCAGGTGGCGCAGGAAACCCGGCCGGACGTGGCCGCGCTGGAAATCGTCTTCCTGAACACCAACCCCGCCTCGACCCTGCTGCTGGGCCAGGCGCGGGGCGCGGCGCTGTGCGCGCTGGCCGACAGCGCGCTGGCCGTGCACGAATACACCGCGCTGCAGATCAAGAAAGCCGTGGTCGGCACCGGCCGCGCCGCCAAGGAACAGGTGCAGATGATGGTCCAGCACCTGCTGTCCCTGGACGGCACGCCGGCCCCCGACTCGGCCGACGCGCTGGCCTGCGCCATCTGCCACGCGCACGCCGGTCCGCTGCAGGACAAGCTCGGCCGCCTGGGCGCGGCGCTGGGCGGCGGACAGACCCGGCTGCGCAACGGCCGCCTGGTCGGCTGAGCCACCCCGCCCTCCCGCGGCCCGCGCCGCGCGTATAGAATCCCCGCATCCCGCCGCGCATGCGCGCAGCTCCACCTTTCACGCCATCTTCCCGCCATGATCGGACGCATCACCGGAACCCTGATCGAGAAACTGCCGCCCACCGTCTGCGTGGACGTCAACGGACTGGGCTACGACATCGACGTGCCCATGAGCACGCTGTACGCGCTGCCCGAGAACGGCGCGCGCGTCACGCTCTACACGCACCTGACGGTGCGCGAGGACGCCCACATCCTGTATGGCTTCGCCACGGCCGGCGAGCGCAGCGCCTTCCGCGAGCTGATCAAGGTCAGCGGCATCGGCGCGCGCACCGCGCTGTCGGTGCTGTCCGGCCTGTCGGTGGCAGACCTGGCCCAGGCCATCACGCTGCAGGAATCCGGCCGCCTGACCCGCGTGCCAGGCATCGGCAAGAAAACGGCGGAACGCCTGCTGCTGGAAATGCGCGGCAAGCTCGGCGCCGACATCGGCGCCCAGGCGCATGCCACGCCCGACAATCAGTCGGACATCCTGAACGCGCTGCTGGCGCTGGGTTACTCGGAAAAGGAATCGCTGTCGGCGCTGAAGACGCTGCCCGAAGGCGTGGGCGTGTCCGATGGCATCAAGCTGGCGCTCAAGGCGCTGGTGCGCTAAGGTCGCGGCCCGCACTAACCACGGGCGCTACAGATAGCTGGGCGCCACTGTTTCCAGCCCGGTCGGCACCACCCGCAGCTCGGGCGCCATCGGCCCCGAACAGACGTTGTCGCGCCGCAGCGAATCCAGGTTGTCGCGCGACATCAGCGGCTCGCCGGGCAGGCATTCGAAAAACAGCGCCTGCAGGCGGCCCAGCCCCATCGGCATGGGCCAGACCTGACGCGGATGCCCGCTCCAGGCGGCGCACAGGCGCACGATCTCGCCCAGCGTGTACACCTGGGGCCCGCCCAGCTCATAGGCCTTGCCGCAGGCGCGCGTGTCGTCCAGCGCCGCCGCCATCGCGGCCACCACGTCGCCCACGTAGACCGGCTGCATGCGCGCATGCGCGCCCGCCAGCGGCAGCACGGGCAGCCAGCGCGCCAGGCGGGCGAAAAGATTGGTGAAGTTGTCATCCGGGCCGAACACCACGGACGGACGGAAGATGGTCCAGCCGCCGTCGCGCCAGCCGTCGAGTTCCTGGCGGACGGCAGCCTCGCCGTCGCCCTTGGAACGCTGATACATGCTGGCGCCGGCGGAATCGGCGCCCAGCGCGCTCATGTGCAGCAGGCGCCGCACGCCCTGCCGCCTGCAGGCCTGCGCGACGCGCTGCGGCAGCGTCACATGGGCGCGCGCGAAATCGGAACCGTAGGGCTTGCCGGCATTGCCGTGCAGGATGCCGACCAGGTTGATGGCGGCGTCGCAGCCGCGCATCAGGCGGTCCAGCGTGGCGTCGTCGTGGACGTCGTCGGCCATGAGCGTGACGCCGGGCAGGATCTGCAGATCCCGCCCGCGGCCATAGCTGCGCGTGGGCACCAGGATCTGGTGCTGTCCGCCGCCGGAAAGCCGGGCGACCAGGCGACGGCCGATGAAACCGGTGCCGCCGATGACAAGGATACGCATGAGCAGCCCCTGTTCGTCAGGATTCAGCCCGATTCTGCCTTGCGGCCAACGCATCCGCAAGCGCGCGCCGGCGTTGAAAAATCAAATGGAGAGCAGTTTGGCGTAGGCCGGCAGGTCGACGTTGCCGCCGCTGATGATGATCCCCACGCGCGCGCCGCGCACCGGCACCACGTTCTGCAGCACGGCCGCGGTGGACAGGCAGCCGGTCGGCTCCACCACCATCTTCATCCGTTCGGCGAAGAACTTCATGGTCGACACCAGTTGATCGTCAGTCACGGTGACGATGTCGCGCACGTACTTCTGGATGAGCGGGAAGGTCAGGTTGCCCAGGTGGGTCGTGGCGGCGCCGTCGGCCAGGGTCTTGGGCGCGGGAATTCGGACCACTTCACCTTTGCGCAGCGATTGCTGGCCGTCGTTGCCGGCCTCGGGTTCCACGCCGTAGACCAGGCAGCGCGGGCTCAGCGCATAGGCGGCCAGCGCCGATCCGCCAAGCAGGCCGCCGCCGCCCAGGCAGACGAACAGGTAGTCCAGCTCGCCCACTTCCTCGAACAGCTCCTTGGCCGCCGTGCCCTGCCCCGCGATCACGTCCTCGTGGTCGTAGGGCGGAATCAGCGTGGCGCCGGTCTCGGCCTGGATGCGGCGGGCGATTTCCTCGCGGTCCTCGGTGTAGCGGTCGTAGGTCACGATCTTGCCGCCGTAGCCCTCGGTGGCGGCGCGCTTGGCCGCGGGGGCGTCCAGCGGCATGATGATGGTGGCCTGCACGCCCTGCATGCGCGAGGCCAGCGCGATGGCCTGGGCATGGTTGCCGGACGAGAAAGTCACCACGCCCGCGGCGCGTTGCGCCGGCGTCAGGCGCGCGATGGCGTTGTAGCCGCCGCGGAACTTGAACGCGCCCATGCGCTGGAAGTTCTCGCACTTGAAGAACAGCGAGGCCGCGGCGATCGCATCGGCGGTGGCCGAGGTCAGCACGGGCGTGCGGTGCGCGTGGCCGGCCAGGCGCTCGCTGGCGCGGACGATGTCGTCGTAGCTGGGGAGATTCGTGGGCAAATCAGGCTGCATGGGACGGGTCCTCAGATCGCGGGGGTCGAAACCCTGGGATCATATACCCGCCCAGGCCATCCCGCCGCGTGGCGGCCGGCCCGCCACGGCTACTTGCCGAACAGATCCCCGCTGGCGCTGGCCGTGCCGGCGGGCGGCGTCAGCCCAAGGTGGCGCCAGGTGGTCAGCGTGGCGGTGCGGCCGCGCGGCGTGCGCTGCAGATAGCCGTGCTGGATCAGGTAGGGCTCGATCACGTCCTCGATGGTGTCGCGCTCTTCGCCGATGGCCGCCGCCAGGCTGTCCACGCCCACCGGTCCGCCGTCGAACTTGTGGATGATGGCTTCCAGCAGCTTGCGGTCCATCAGGTCCAGCCCTTGCGGATCGACTTCCAGCATGGCCAGGGCGCGGCCCGCCACGTCGGCGTCGATGGTGCCGCGCGCCTTGACCTCGGCGTAGTCGCGCACGCGCCGCAGCAGGCGGTTGGCGATGCGGGGCGTGCCGCGGGCGCGGCGCGCGACCTCGGCGGCGCCGTCCGGCGTGATCTCGGCGTTGAGCAGGCCCGCGCTGCGCGTGACGATATGGCCCAGGTCGGCGGCGTTGTAGAACTCCAGCCGCGAGACGATGCCGAAGCGGTCACGCAACGGATTGGTCAGCATGCCGGCGCGGGTGGTGGCGCCCACCAGCGTGAAGGGCTGCAGGTCCAGCTTGACGCTGCGCGCGGCGGGGCCCTCGCCGATCATGATGTCGATCTGGAAATCCTCCAGCGCCGGGTACAGGATTTCCTCGACCACGGGCGACAGGCGGTGGATCTCGTCGATGAACAGGACGTCGTTCTTTTCCAGGTTGGTCAGCAGCGCGGCCAGGTCGCCGGGACGCTCCAGCACCGGGCCGGAGGTCTGGCGCAGCTGCACGCCCATTTCATGCGCGATGATGTGGGCCAGCGTGGTCTTGCCCAGGCCCGGCGGGCCGAACAGCAGCACGTGGTCCAGCGCCTCGCCGCGCTTGCGCGCGGCGGCGATGAAGATCTCCAGCTGTTCGCGCGCGCGCTGCTGGCCGACGTACTCCTGCAGCGCCTTGGGCCGCAGGGCGCGCTCGATGGACTCCTCGTTGGGCGACGCGGGCTGGGGCGCCACGATGCGGGCGGCGTCGGGACGGGAGGAGAGCGAATCGGACTGGATGGCCATGGTGCGGAAACGGCTAGGGACAATGCAACGAGCATCGTACCGTAGATGGCCCGGCCAAGCGCGCCGTCCCGCGGATGGGTCCGCGCACTAGGCGGCGTCCGACAGAGGCAGCCGCACGCGCACGCACAAGCCGCCCGTCTCGGCCTGCAGCAGTTCCAGCGAGCCGCCGTGGGCGCGGGCGATGGCCTCGGCCAGCGCCAGCCCCAGGCCCACGCTGCCGGTGCGGGTGCGGGCGTCGTCCAGGCGGCTGAAGGGCCGCAGGGCCTCGCGGCGGCGTTCGGGCGCGATGCCCGGGCCGTGGTCGGCCACGTCCAGCACCGCGTGGCGACCTTCCTGGTGCAGGGTGACATCGACCGGGGGCGCGCCGTGGTTCAGCGCGTTGCCGATCAGGTTGTCCAGCAGGCGGCCCAGCGCCACGGCGTCCGCCTGCACCACCAGGGCCGGATCCTCGGCGCCGTGCAGCCGGATGTCGGTGCCCGCGCCCTGCCAGGCGCGCACGCGCTCGCCCAGCCAGTCCTGCAGCGCCATGGACGCATACCGGTAGGCCGCCGGATCGGTGCCGCGCACGAAGCCGATGAACTGGTCGACCATGTGCTGCATGTCCTGGAGATCCGCGCGCAGGCCGTCCTTGAGCTTGGAATCGTCGGCCAGCTCGATGCGCAGCCACATGCGGGACAAGGGCCCCTTCAGGTCATGCGGCAGTCCGGCCAACAGCGTGCGGCGCACGGAATCCGATTCGGCCAGCGCGTCCAGCATGGCGTTGAAACGCTCGCCCAGCGCCCGGGTCTCGGTCGGACCGGCGGGATCCACGCGTTGCGGCTGTCCGGCGGCCAGGCGGTCGGCGGCGTCGGCCAGGCGCGTAAGCGGACGCGTGATGTGCCAGGAAAACCCGACCGCCAGCAACAGCAGCAGGCCCAGGCCGCCCAGCCAGGCCGCGGCCAGCGGCGTCGACACGGGCGGGTCCAGCCGCTCCAGCGGGATCACCAGCCATTCGCGCAGGCGCGGCACGTCCTCGCTGTCGGAATTGGGCGCCAGCGAAATGAAGATCTCGGGCGTGGGGCCGCGCGACAGGGCCACGCGCGTGCCGTCGTTCAGGCGTTCATTGAGCTGCTGCACCAGTCCGCGCAGGTCGCGGCGGACATCGTCGACCTCGGACCGATAGGGCGAACCGCCCTCGCGGCGGTCGAGCATGCGCTCGGCCGCGCGGGCGGCGGAGCGTTCCTCGTCTTCTTCGCGGGTCATGTCCCCCGGCGCGTGCGGCACGGGCGTGGCGTTGACCGGCGGCGGCCTCGGCCCGCCCCGGGGCGGCGGCGGATGGCGGCCGCCGAAGCGCTGCAACCGCGCCTCGATCGGCAGCACCCGCGACCACAGCCGCCACTGGTTCTGAGAGGCCGCGCGCACGAATTCCGCGCGCTCCTCGGCCGGCACCTGCGAAACGGCCGCGCGCAAGGTGCGGATCGTGGTCACGATATAGCCGATGGCCACGTCTTCCATGAACTTGTGGCGGAAATACGTGACCGTGACCAGCGTGGCGGCCTGCGTCAGCAGCACCGCCCCCAGGATCAGCAGAATCAGCCGCGCACGCAAGGAGCGCGGCACCAGGAACCCAAGAGAGAATCGCATCACTTATCCAAACCGCCGCCACACCATATGCCACCCAACCAAACAATGCCCTCCCGCCGACCTGGGCAGCGCGGATCCGGCTCCGCCGGTCCGCAGCTGCGCCCCCTTGAGGGGGGAGCGCGCAGCGCTTCGGGGGTGGGCTTCATCCTTTATGGGGAAAAGCGGTAGCCGATGCCCCAGACCGTCTGTATCCAGCGCGGCTGCTTGGGATCGGTCTCGATCACGCGACGCAGCCGCAGGATGGCGATGTCGATGGCCCGGTCGTTGCGCTCGCCGCCATCGTCGTCGCGCGCCAGCGCCAGCAGGCGCTCGCGCGACAATGGCTTGCCGGCGTTGCGCACCAGCGCCTCGAGCAGGTTGATTTCGCCGCCGGTCAGCTTGACCACCACCTGCTCGCGCGACAGCTGGCGGGTGGCGGGATCGAACACGAAGGGGCCGAAAGCGACTGGCGCATCCTTGGTCAATGCGGACGGACCGCGCTTGCGGCGCAGCACGGCCTCGATGCGCGCCAGCAATTCGCGCGGATCGAAGGGCTTGCCGACATAATCATCGGCGCCGGCCTCCAGGCCGATGATCCGGTCCACCGCCTCGTCGCGCGCGGTCAGCAGGATGACGGGGATGTCTTCGCCCTGCTCGCGCAGCCGGCGGCAGGCGTCGGCGCCGTCGCCGCCGGGCAGCATCCGGTCCAGGACCAGCAGGTCGGGCGCATAACGGGTGATGCGATTGGCCAGGTCGCTGGCGTCCGGCGCCAGCAAGGTGTCGTAGCCGTGCCGGTTCAGGTAATCGGCCAGCAATTGCCGCAACGCCGGATCGTCATCGACAACCAGCAATTTGGTGTGGGGATTTTCCATGGATGCCATAGTGGGCCGCTCCGCGCCCGGCCGCAAGAGCCAGGAAATCATCTGAAATATACCTGTTGCACGACGTTTGCCGAATTTACCCGTCCTTTCCATGCGCGGGCGGCGCCGGACGGACCAGCCTCGTCGCGGACGTAAAATAGCTCCCGCTTGCAGCCGCTGGTCCGGTTTTCTAAGAATCGTTTACAGATATGGCGGCGCGCATTTTCTACACTGCATGTCTATGGCCGTTCCCGCATCCTGGCGCGGGCGGCTGTCGTGTGTCGCGCTGACGGCGGCTTGCGCCTGCCCGCTGGCGCCGGCCGTCGGCGGTCCGCTCGAAGCGCCTTCAACCTATCCGCCCTACGCCGGCGCCCCGCAATATGCCGCCCGCGGCATCGGCGCGTTGTCGCCCGTGCAGACAGTGCCGGTGCGTCCGGCTCCGTCCTTCGACAACCGCGCCGTGCCGCTGGATCCCACGCCCTGCGACCTGCAGCCGGCCGAGCCCGGCCAGGACAGCGCCGTCCAGGCGCCCCCCGCCCCGGCCCCGGCGGAAGACGGCGCCGCGATCCCCGGCCTGGGCGCGTCCCTGTCCGGCAACAGCAGCGGCGACGCCGCGCCCCCTGCCGCCCCGCTGGGCTGCGGCCATGAGGCGCCGCCCGAACCACCGCCGGAATATGCGCTGGACCTGGAAAGCGCCGACATCCCCCGCGGCCCGGTGATGGTGTACTCCGGTGTCTCGCGGCGCTCGCGCGCCTGGTTTTCCTCGGTCGGCGGACAGGGCGGACTGCGCTATGGCGACCAGAACTGGACCTACCGCGACACCAGCGGCCCGGCCGTGGCGGTCGGCAACCTGAGTACCAACGCCCCGTCCTGGGGCAGCGCGGCGCCGGTCGGCGGCCTGCAGATCTCGAACTGGACCGGCTCGGGCGCCGCCTTGCCGGAAGGCCGCTTCGGCTACTCCTCGTCGGTCGGCCGGCTCAACCGCATGGCCCCCGGCGCCAGCTCCGGCGCCGTCGACTACGGCGCCTCGGTGGGCAGCGGCACGGTGCGCTACGGCCTGACGCCGGCGCTCACGGTCGAGGGCCAGATGCAGAGCGCGCCCACCCTCACCACCCGCGGCATGGGCACCACCTACCAGGCCGGCGACTACGGCACGATCCAGGCCGGCGCCACGCAAAGCTCCTTCGACGCCATCAACGCCTGGCGCTACCGCTTCGGCTACAACGTCGACGTGTCCGAGAACCTGAACCTGGGCTATACCAACGAACAGATCGGCGCCGGCTTCGGCGACCTGTCCAGTTACGGCGGCGGCGGCGTGGGCACCGCGCAGACCCGCAACACGCTGTCCGCCGGCGTGCCCATCCATGGCTGGGGCACGCTCAGCGGCACCTATTCCGGCTTGCGCGAAGGCACCACGCTGTCATCGCAGCGCGTCGGCCTGGCGCACAGCATGTTCGTGGCGCCGACCGTGAAGCTGGCGGTGGGAGCGGACCGCGACATCCTTACCGGCAATTACGAATGGCGCGCCAACCTGAGCATGCCGGTGGAGACCTTCATGCGCGGCACCTGGCTGCAGTGGTAGCCCCGGCCTCGCGGCGGACGGAAAAGTCACCCCCGGCGGCCGCCCGCCGGATTGGGGCTTAAAATCCCGGCCATGATGCTTCCGGCCTACCCCCATGTCTGACGCGCGCGCCCTTGAAATCCTGCAGCGCGTCTTCGGTTACGAATCCTTCCGCGGCGACCAGCAAGCCATCGTCGACCAGGTGATCGGCGGCGGCGACGCGCTCGTGCTCATGCCCACGGGCGGCGGCAAGTCGCTGTGCTACCAGATCCCCTCGCTGGTGCGCGAAGGCACCGGCATCGTCGTGTCGCCGCTGATCGCGCTGATGCAGGACCAGGTCGACGCGCTGACCGAACTCGGCGTGCGCGCCGCGTTCCTGAACTCGACCCAGGAATGGCAGGTCGCCCGCGACGTGGAGCGGGCCTTCCTGGCGGGCGAGCTGGACCTGCTGTACGTGGCGCCGGAACGCCTCTTGACCGACCGCTGCCTGCAGCTGCTGGAACGCGGCCGCATCGCGCTGTTCGCCATCGACGAAGCGCACTGCGTATCCCAATGGGGCCATGACTTCCGGCCGGAATACCTGGGCCTGTCCATGCTGCACGAGCGCTGGCCCGACGTGCCGCGCATCGCGCTGACGGCCACCGCCACCGCGGCCACTCGAAGCGAAATCGCGCAGCGCCTGTCGCTGGACGAGGCGCGCCATTTCGTCTCCAGCTTCGACCGCCCCAACATCCGCTACCGCATCGTCGAGAAGAACGAGGTGCGCAAGCAGCTGCTGGACATGATCCAGAACGAACACGAAGGCGAATCGGGCGTGGTCTATTGCCTGTCGCGCGCCCGGGTCGAGGAAACCGCCGAATTCCTGTGCAACCAGGGCATCGACGCCATGCCCTACCACGCCGGCCTGAGCGCCCAGGTGCGCGCCACCAACCAGTCGCGCTTCCTGCGCGAGGACGGCGTGGTCATGGTGGCCACCATCGCCTTCGGCATGGGCATCGACAAGCCCGACGTGCGCTTCGTGGCCCACATCGACCTGCCCAAGTCGGTCGAAGGCTACTACCAGGAAACCGGCCGAGCCGGCCGCGACGGCCTGCCCGCCACGGCCTGGCTGGCCTACGGCCTGCAGGACGTGGTGCAGCAGCGCCGCATGATCGACGAATCGCCCGGCGAGGAAGCCTATCGCCGACGCCTGGGCCAGCAGCTCGACGCCATGCTGGGCCTGTGCGAGACGGTCGAATGCCGCCGCGTGCGGCTGCTGGCCTACTTCGGCCAGAACATCAGCGCCTGCGGCAACTGCGACGTCTGCCTGGACCCGCCGCAGGCCTGGGATGGCACGGTGGCGGCGCAGAAAGTGCTGTCGGCCGTGTATCGGCTATGGAAGGAACGCGGCCAGCGCTACGGCGCCGGCCACATCATCGATATCCTGCGCGGCAAGTCCACCGAGCGCACCAAGCAGCACGGCCACGAGACGCTGAGCGTCTTCGGCGTCGGCGCCGACCTGAGCGACACCGCCTGGCGCGGCGTGCTGCGCCAGCTGCTGGCGCAGGGCCTGCTGACCGTGGACAACGAGGGTTACGGCACGCTGGCGCTGACCGAAGGCAGCCGCGCCGTGCTCAAGGGCGAGCACCAGCTCATGCTGCGTCGCGAATCCGAAAAGAAGGGCCGCGCAAGCAAGACCGGCAGCGGGCGCGTCAAGGCCGCCACCGTGGACCTGCCGCCGGAGCTGCAACCGCTGTTCGAGGCGCTGCGCGCCTGGCGCGGCGAAGTGGCCAAGAGCCACGGTGTGCCGGCCTACGTCATCTTCCACGACGCCACGCTGCGCGAGATCGCGCTGGCTCAGCCCGAGACGCTGGACGCGCTCAGCCACATCAGCGGCGTGGGCGCGCGCAAGCTCGAAGCCTACGGCGAGGAAATCCTGCAGCGGGTGGCGCGCCCCATCGTCTGAGGCCGTCAAAACGCAAGCGCGGCGCCTGGGCGCCGCGCTGTGCATGTCGCGCGGCAAGCGCCGCGCGCAGGTTTCGCGCCCCGGGTCAGGGCGACGGCGGCGGCAGCAGCGGCACGGGCGGCCGCTCCTTGCCGAACACCGAGCGGTACGCCAGGATGTTGAACACCAGCACCACCGGAATCCCGATCACCGCGCCCGCCATGACCAGCCGCATCGAACCCAGCGCGCCGGCGCCGTCCCACAGCGTCATGTCGTCCAGGATCAGGTAGGGGAACAGGCTGTAGGCCAGCCCGCACAGCATCAGCAGGAACAGCGCCACGCACAGCACGAAGGGCAGCCAGCTGAAACGGTCGGCCTGCCCCGGCAGGCGCGCCAGCAGCATTTCGGCCGCGACGAAGCCGCCCAGCATCAGCACCCAGACCGTGGCCGCGAGGCTCAGATGGGCGATGTTGCTCCACTTGTAGAAGATGCCCGCGTTGGCCAGGCCCAGCGTCACCGCGATCGCCACCATGCCCACGGCCGTCCAGCGGATGGCGTGGCGGGCCCAGTTCGCGGCCCGGCGCTGCAGGTCGCCATCGACCCGCATCACCAGCCACGACGCGCCCAGCAGCACATAGGCCGCCACCGCGCACAGGCCCACGAACAGCGCGAACCAGCCATAGCCGGCGTCGGACTGATAGCCCGTGGCGATGCGGCCCAGCAGCATGCCCTGGCCAAAGGCCGTCATCAGCGACCCTGCCCAGAAGGCGAAGATCCAGCGCGGCTTGTGTTCGTTGCGGGCGCGGATGCGGAACTCGAACGCCACGCTGCGCAGCACCACGCCCAGCACCATGAAGGTCAGCGGGCCATACAGCTTGCCCAGCACCGCGCCCCAGGCAAAGGGAAAGGCCGAGGCGAACAGGCCCATGCCCAGCAGCAGCCAGAACTCGTTGGCGTCGCGCCAGGGGCTGAGCAGGCTCATCATGCGGCCGCGCTCTTCGGCCGGCGCCAGTTGCAGCAGGATGCCCACGCCCAGGTCGAAGCCGTCCAGCACCACGCCGGCGGCGATCACCACGAACAGCAGCGCCATGAAGGCCAGCGGCATCCAGAACGAGGGATCGTCGGGATTGAGTCCTTGCGAAGCGGCCAGCATCGCGATCATTGCGCACCTCCGCCCAGTTTGCGCACCGGCACCACGCCGTAGCGCGCCGCGTGGAACAGCATGCCGGCGAACGCGGCCAGCAACAGCGCGTACAGCAGGCCGTAGCCGATCAGGCCGTACAGCACCGCGCCGGACGAGGCCGTGCCCAGCACCTCCGTCTGCGTGATGGTGCCGTTCACCACGAAGGGCTGCAGGCCGATGATCGACACCCACCAGCCCGCCACCACCGCGATGCCGCCCGAGAACATCATGCCGCACAGCGTCCGCAGCCACCCGCGCGGCAGGCTGGACGGATCCAGCCCGCGCCGCCAGGTCCACATCAGCGTGACGCAGGACGCGGCCAGCATCAGCAGTCCCAGCCCGACCGCCACGCGCAGCGACCAGAAGGTCAGCGCCACGGGCGGCAGCATGCCGGAATACTTGTCCAGTCCTTGGAAGGAGCCGTCGTCGTTGCGATGCAGCCAGCGGCCGCCGGCATTGGAGATGGCCAGTTCGGCCTGGTTCTGGTGCGACAGCGCATCCGGCCAGGCGAACAGCACCAGGCCGGGCTTGGCGCCGCTTTCCCAGTAGCCCGCCGCGGCGGCGGCCTTGGCCGGCTGGTACTTGGCCATCACCTGCGCCGCGCCCACGGCCGCGGGCCCTTGCAGCAAGGCGGCGGCGGCGGCGATGACCAGCGCGGCCTTGAAGGCGCAGCGCTCGCCGTCGCCCAGCGGCCGGCGCAGCGCCTGCAGCGCCGTCACGCCGATGATCAGGAACGCGGCCGCCAGGGCCGAGCCCAGCGCCACCTGCGCCATGCGCCAGCCGATCGACGGATTGAACACCACGGCCGACCAGTCGTAGACCTGGTAGCGGCCATCCACCAGCAGCGCGCCGTCGGGCGTCTGCATCCACGATTGCAGGGCCAGCACCCAGAACACCGCCACCATCTGGCCCACCGCCACCATCAGCACCGCCAGCGTATGGGCGCCGTCGGACACGCGGCGCTGGCCGAACAGCATGACGCCCAGGAAGCAGGACTTGAGGATGAAGACGGACAGGATGCCGTAGCCCAGCAACGGACCGGCCACGTTGCCGATCTTGTCCATCAGGCCCGCCCACAGGCTGCCGAGCTGGATCAGCACCGGCACGCTGGCCGCCAGCGTCAGCACGAAGGACAGGGCGAAGATGCGAACCCAGAAGCGATAGGCGGCGGTCCAGCCGCCGTTGCCGCTCATGCGGGCGCGCAGCTTGAAGAACAGCAGGATCCAGGCCAGCGCCAGGGCGACGGACAGGAACAGCGCCAGGAAACTCAGACTGGTCACGAACTGCGCACGGGCCAGTGATAGAGTGGATATATCCATGATGCCAACAGGGTAGACAGGCCCATAAGTGTAGAGCCTGTCCCCGGAAGATGGGAGCCATTTGCAACCCGGCTTGACCAGCCCCCGGAGGCCCTCCTTGCGGATCATGGCAAAATTGACGCTTTGTCGCCGCTTTTTCCTATTCTTTCAAGAATGACTTCCGCCCCGACGCCGCCTTCCTCGCCGACTCCGGCCGCCGCCGCCCCCGCGGCCGCGTCCAATTTCCTGCTGAACATCGTCACGGACGATCTCCAGGCCAACCGCTACCAGGACAAGCGCTGGGCGGGCAAGCCCGGCCCGGCGGCGGTACAGCAGCAGGGTCAGCCCGACCCGGCCCGGATCCGCACGCGCTTCCCGCCGGAGCCCAACGGCTACCTGCACATCGGCCACGCCAAGAGCATCTGCGTGAACTTCGGCCTGGCGCGCGACTTCGGCGGCGTCTGCCACCTGCGCTTCGACGACACCAATCCCGAGAAGGAAGACCAGGAGTACGTCGACGCCATCATCGAGGCCGTGCACTGGCTGGGCTTCGACTGGAAGGCCGACGGCAACGACAACCTGTATTTCGCCAGCGACTACTTCGGCTACATGTACGAGTTCGCCGAAGCGCTGATCGAAGCCGGCCACGCCTACGTGGACGCGCAGAGCGCCGACGAAATCCGCGCCAACCGCGGCACGCTGACCGAGCCGGGCATCAACTCGCCCTGGCGCGACCGCCCCGCCGCCGAATCGCTGGCGCTGCTGCGCGAGATGCGCGATGGCAAGCATCCCGACGGCAGCCTGGTGCTGCGCGCCAAGATCAACATGGCCTCGCCCAACATCAACCTGCGCGACCCGGTCATGTACCGCGTGCGCCACGCCCATCACCACCGCACCGGCGACAAGTGGTGCATCTACCCGATGTACAGCTGGGCCCACCCGGTCGAGGACGCGCTCGAAGGCATCACGCACAGCGTCTGCACGCTGGAATTCGAAGACCAGCGCCCGTTCTACGACTGGATCCTGGCGCGCCTGGCCGAACTGGGCAAGCTGGCGCGGCCGCTGCCGCGCCAGTACGAATTCGCCCGCCTGAACCTGAGCTACATCGTCACCAGCAAGCGCAAGCTGCTGCAGTTGGTGCGCGAAGGCCATGTCGACGGCTGGGACGATCCCCGCATGCCCACCATCTTCGGCCTGCGCCGCCGCGGCTACACCGCGTCGTCGATCCGCCTGTTCTGCGACCGCACCGCCGTGTCCAAGTCCGACTCGCGCATCGACTACAGCCTGCTGGAGCAGGCCGTGCGCGACGACCTGGATCCGGTGGCCGCGCGCTCGGTGGCGGTGCTGGACCCGCTCAAGCTGGTCATCACCAACTACCCCGAGGGCCAGAGCGAAACCTGCACGGCGCCGCGCAATCCGCACGACCCCGAGGCCGGCCATCGCGAATTCCCGCTGACGCGCGAACTCTGGATCGAGCGCGACGACTTCCGCGAGGAAGCGCCGAAGAAGTACTTCCGCCTGTTCCCCGGCAACACCGTGCGCCTGAAATACGGCTATGTGGTGCGCTGCACCGGCTTCACCAAGAACGAGGCCGGCGAGGTCGTGGAAGTCCAGGCCGAATACCTGCCGGACACCAAGAGCGGCACACCAGGCGCCGACAGCGTCAAGGTCAAGGGCAACATCACCTGGGTCAGCGCCGCGCATGCCGTGCCCGCGCAGATCCATCTGTATGACCGCCTGTTCGCCGACCCGCGTCCGGACGGCGGCGACAAGGATTTCCTGACCTGCCTGAACCCGAACTCCAAGCAGACCGTCACGGCCTGGCTGGAACCGGGCACCGTGGCGACGCCGGGCGCGACCTGGCAGTTCGAGCGCCTGGGTTACTTCACGGCGGACCTGAAGGAATCGACGGCGGAAAACCCCGTCCTGAACCGCGTAGTCACCCTGCGCGACTCGTGGGTGCAAGGCTGATTCCGGTTGCTTCGGCCAAAGGGCGCCTCCGGGCGCCCTTTTTGCATCTCCGAGGCTCGACCGGGCCGTCGAGGCAAGCGTCCGGGCCGGCAGAAAAAGGCGGAAAACACCCCGATTTCCCCTGAGCCAAACCGGAAGAAACCGCCCCCGGCGGGTTATCATGCCCGACATCCGCGCGCCGGCGGAACGGGCCCTTTTTCCCGTGCCCGGCCGCCGTCCCACACCAAGATGAACACTGAATCCCTAGCCCTGGACTTCAAGAGCGCCACCCTGTATGCGATCCGGGTGGTCCTGCACAGCGCCGATCCCGAGCGCCTGAGCGCCGCGCTGGCCAAGCGCATGGCCGACGCCGGCAGCTTCTTCGAGAACGAACCCGTGGTGGTCGACGCCAGCCGCGTCGAGGAAGCCATCGACTGGCCGGCGCTGATCGCCGCGCTGCGCGGCCACAACCTGCCGCCCATCGGCGTGGTGGCCGAAGGCGCCAACCTGGAAGCGGCCCGCAAGGCGGGCCTGACACCCGTGGAACTGTCCACGCCGGCCCCGCGTCCCGCCCAGGCGGTGGACATGGCCCCGGCCAATGACGTCTCCACGCCAGTGCCCTCGATCCAGGCCGCCGCCGTGACGACCGCGACCGCGCCCAGCGACACCGCCGAACCCGCGCCCGCCGGCAAGGCCGCGCCCTCGCCCAACCCCATGCCGGAACGCGAGGCCGCCAGCGCCACCTCGGCGCCTGCCCCGACCGCCTTCGCGCCGCACTCCTCGTCGGCGCTGGTCATCACCAAGCCGCTGCGCTCCGGCCAGCGCGTCTATGCGCGCCACACCGACCTGGTGGTCATCGGCATGGTCAGCCAGGGCGCCGAGGTCATCGCCGACGGCAACGTGCATGTGTACGGCCCGCTGCGCGGCAAGGCCATGGCGGGCGCGCGCGGCGATGCCACGGCCCGCATCTTCACCACGCACCTGGACGCCGAGCTGCTGGCCGTGGCCGGCGTGTATCGCGTGGTCGAGGACAAGCTCGACCGCTCGCTGCACAACCAGCCGGCGCTGATCCGGCTGGACGGCGACACGCTGCGCATCGAGGCCCTGAAGGCCTGACGCAACACCCGATTCGCGCAAGAGCGCAAATCAACTACACACATTCTGTAAGAAGCCTTACACGGGCTTTTTGCTTTACGATAACGCGATTTATTCGAACATAAGGGTTTGATCGTCATGACACGCATCGTTGTGGTGACTTCCGGCAAAGGCGGCGTGGGCAAGACCACGACCAGCGCCAGTTTTTCCGCGGGACTCGCGATGCGGGGCCACAAGACCGCTGTCATCGACTTCGACGTCGGCCTGCGTAACCTGGATCTCATCATGGGTTGCGAACGGCGCGTGGTGTACGACTTCGTCAACGTGATCCAGGGCGAAGCCACGCTGAACCAGGCCCTGATCAAGGACAAGCAGCTCGAGAACCTGTTCATCCTGCCGGCGTCGCAGACCCGCGACAAGGACGCGCTGACCCAGGAAGGCGTGGAAAAGGTCATCAACGACCTGAAGGAAATGGGCTTCGAATACATCGTCTGCGATTCGCCTGCCGGCATCGAGACCGGCGCGCTGATGGCCGCCTACTTCGCCGATGATGCCATCGTCGTGACCAACCCCGAAGTCTCGTCCGTGCGCGACTCCGACCGCATCCTGGGCATCCTGGCCGCCAAGTCCAAGCGCGCCGTGGAAGGCAACGAGCCGGTCAAGGAATTCCTGCTGCTCACGCGCTACAACCCCAAGCGCGTGGTCGACGGCGAGATGCTGTCGCTGACCGACATCGAGGACATCCTGCGCATCAAGCTGATCGGCGTGATTCCCGAATCCGAAGCCGTGCTGCAGGCGTCCAACCAGGGCCTGCCGGCCATCCACCTGAAAGACACCGACGTGTCCGAAGCCTACAAGGACGTCGTCGCCCGCTATCTGGGCGAAGACAAGGCCCTGCGCTTCACCGACTACGAAAAGCCCGGTTTCCTGAAACGCCTGTTCGGAGGCAAGTAAGCAATGTCCTTCCTGTCGTTTCTGCTCGGTCAAAAGAAAACGTCCGCCTCCGTCGCCAAGGAGCGGCTGCAGATCATCCTGGCCCACGAGCGGGGCCGCGGCGATTCGCCCGACTACCTGCCGCAGCTGCAGCAGGAACTCATCGCCGTGATCTCCAAGTACGTCAAGATCAACCCCGAAGACATCAAGGTGCACCTGGAACGCCAGGACACGCTGGAAGTCCTGGAAGTGAAGATCGAGATGCCGCAAAGCGAGACCTCGAGCCCCAACGCCTGACGCCCGCCGGCGGGATCGCAAGTTCCCGCCCGCGCGCAGCGGAGCGCGGCCGCCACGCGGCGGCCGGCCAAAGAAAAACGCCCGGCATCGCCGGGCGTTTTTTCATGGGTGGCCGGAATGCGGCCGCCGCGTCAGCGACGCTTGCCGACCTGGTCGCCGATCACGCCGCCGATGGCCGCGCCGCCGACCGTGCCGAGGATGCCGCCGTTGGTGATCACCGCGCCGGCCACGCCGCCCAACGCGGCGCCGCCCACGGTGCTTTTCTGGCGATGGCTCATGCTGTCCCACGACGAGCAGCCCGCCATGGTGACAGCCAGCGCGGTCGCCGCGCAGATCTTGGTGATGGATGCGATTTTCATGATGGGACTCCTGTTCTTGTTCCCGGAAAAGCGCCGGATCCTGCGTGTTGCGAGCGCGCGCTTCCCTCTTGGGTTGGAGCCTTCAGGATCGCAAAATATTCGCCTGCGCGCTGTGAGGTTTGCCCAGGAATTGTGTCAAACAGCGAGATAATCTTTGCGTTCCCTGGGGACAATGTTGCAGCTGGGGCCGCTATTTGACCAGACGTAACACGTCGCGGAAGCGCGGGTGCTCGCAGGTTTCCATCCACTCGAAAATCGCCATTTCGGTGGTGACGATATCCGCGCCATGGGCCCGCGCGCGGCGCAGCGCCGCATGATGGTCGGACGGCTTGCGCGAGCCCGCCGCATCGGACACCAGCACGGCGCGATAGCCCAGTTCGGTCAGCCCGATCACGGTCTGCAGCACGCAGATGTGCGCCTCGCAGCCGGTCACCAGCACGGTCTTGCGCGCGGCCGGCAGCCAGCCCTCGAAGCCCGGCTCGCGCGCCGACGAGAAGTGCATTTTCTGGAAGGTCGATTGCACCAGTTCGGCCAGCGGCGCCACGGTGACGCCCAGCATCTTGCTGTGATGCTCGGTGGCGACCACCGGCACCTCCAGCAGCCGCGCGGCCTGGGCCAGCTTGACGTTGGCCGCCAACACCGCATCGCCGTCGTGGATCACCGGCATCAGGCGGCCCTGCATGTCGACGATGAGCAGCGTGGAATCGGAGGCGGGCAGCAGCATGGGGGGATCTCCAGGAAAGCGGGCGCGGCATCAATGGTGCGGCGGGCACAGCGCGCTTGGTTCAATGATATCGCGGCGGCTCGACGGCCAAGTCCAGCGCATGAGCAAGCGCCTGCAAGCGCCTGTCCTTGGTCCATAGTGCGGCGCCCGGTGTCAGCCGAGTGGAGGCTAGTAAGTGCAAATCGACATAGCCGATGCCCTTGCCGAACATTCGTTCCGCATGGAGAAAGTGCATGACTTCGTCGTGGCTGGCCCTTACGACTTGCGGCAACAGCGTCATCGCGCCGAGCACGAGGTCGCGTCGTCCAAGCGAACCAAGCGCCAATTCACCCATGATGAATGGATGCATCAAGACACTCTCGTCTTCCAGCAAACGCGCCAATCGCGACTCGCCTTCGGCCAGATGATCTATCCAGATCGAGGTATCAACCAAGATCATCGCTAGCTTCCGCTTGTCGACGCGGAATGGCTTTCAATTTGGGCGAACTACCGCCCAGTTTTGCCAGGCGCTTGGAGGCCTCCCTTTGGACAAGCTGCGTCAATGCTCGCTGCATGAGCGCGGACGTTTCCTGAATTCCCGTATAGGTGCGGGCCAATTCGAGCAGGTCGTCATCCAGGGTCACGGTGGTGCGCATACCTGTCTCCCCTCGAAAAAGTAGTGAACATAAGGCAGCATCAAATGATGCCATTTTTGATTCTAGCATTCGAAAAAAATCCCGGCGCGAATCGGCCGGGATTTTAGGACTGTATTACCAGAACGCCTTACTTCAGCGCCTTGTACCGCAGGCGCTTGGGCTTGGCGCCCTCGTCGCCCAGGCGGCGCTTCTTGTCGGCTTCATATTCCTGGTAGTTGCCGTCGAAGAACACGACTTGCGAGTCGCCTTCGAACGCCAGGATGTGCGTGGCGATGCGGTCCAGGAACCAGCGATCGTGGCTGATGACCATGACGCTGCCGGGGAACTCCAGCAGCGCGTCTTCCAGCGCGCGCAGCGTTTCGACGTCCAGGTCGTTGGACGGTTCGTCCAGCAGCAGCACGTTGCCGCCGGCGATCAGCGTCTTGGCCATGTGCAGGCGGCCGCGTTCGCCGCCGGACAGCTGGCCCACGACCTTGTTCTGGTCGCCGCCCTTGAAGTTGAAGCGGCCCAGGTAGGCGCGCGAGGACATCTCGAACTTGCCCACCGTCAGCAGGTCGGCGCCGTCGGCCACGGCGTCAAACACGGTCTTCTTGTCTTCCAGCGCGTCGCGCGACTGGTCGACGTAAGCCAGCTTGACGGTCTGGCCGATCTTGACCTCGCCCGAATCCGGCTGCTCGCGGCCCGCGATCATGCGGAACAGCGTCGATTTACCAGCGCCGTTGGCGCCGATGATGCCGACAATGGCGCCCGGCGGAATCTTGAAGCTGAGATTGTCGATCAGCAGGCGATCGCCATAGGCCTTGCTGACGTTGTTGAATTCGATGACCTCGTTGCCCAGGCGCTCGCCCACCGGAATGAAGATTTCCTGGGTTTCGTTGCGCTTCTGGTATTCGTAGGACGACAGTTCCTCGAAGCGGGCCAGGCGCGCCTTGGCCTTGGCCTGGCGGCCCTTCGGGTTCTGGCGCACCCACTCCAGTTCCTTCTTGATGGTCTTCTGCCGGGCCGACTCGGAGGCCTCTTCCTGCTTGAGGCGGTCTTCCTTCTGCTCCAGCCAGGAGCTGTAGTTGCCCTTCCACGGAATGCCGTAGCCGCGGTCCAGTTCCAGGATCCATTCTGCGGCGTTGTCCAGGAAGTAGCGATCGTGGGTCACGCCCACCACGGTGCCGGGGAACTTGTGCAGGAACTGCTCCAGCCACTCCACGCTTTCGGCGTCCAGGTGGTTGGTGGGCTCGTCCAGCAGCAGCATGTCGGGCTTGGACAGCAGCAGGCGGCACAGCGCCACGCGGCGCTTCTCGCCGCCGGACAGCTTGCCGACGATGGCGTCCCAGGGCGGCAGGCGCAGCGCGTCGGCGGCGATTTCCATCTGGTGCTCGATGTCGTCGGCGCCGCTGGAGGCGGCGGCGGCGATGATGGCTTCAAGCTCGGCCTGCTCGGCGGCCAGCGCGTCGAAATCAGCGTCCGGCTCGGCATAGGCGGCATAGACCTCGTCCAGGCGCTTCTTGGCCGTGACCACCGCGCCCAGGCCTTCCTCGACGGCCTGGCGCACCGTGTGCTCGGGGTTGAGCTGCGGCTCCTGCGGCAGGTAGCCGATGTTCAGGCCCGGCATGGGGATGGCTTCGCCTTCGATCTCGCGGTCCACGCCCGCCATGATCTTCAGCAGCGTCGACTTGCCCGAGCCGTTCAGGCCCAGCACGCCGATCTTGGCGCCAGGAAAAAACGAAAGGGAGATGTCGCGCAGGATCTGCCGCTTCGGCGGCACGATCTTGCCGACGCGGTTCATGGTGTAGACGTATTGGGCCATGGGCTCGTATCGGATATGAGACTGGGAAACCGTCGATTGTAGGCCGGAACCCTTGCCGGCGCGCGACAGCGGCCGCGCGCCGTTGAGCGCGCCCGTCTCAGGACGATTTGCACAGGGACGGATCCTGCTCCGCCGCCTTGCGCCGCGCCTTCGCGGGCCGCCCCACGCGCATCTGCGCCAGCATCACGCCGGCCAGCGCCATGGCGCCGCCGACCAGGTGGAACAGGTGCGGCTTTTCGCCCAGGAAGGTGGCGGCGATCGCCACGGTGACCACCGGCATCACGTTCAGGAAGATGCTGGCGCGGTTCGGCCCCAGATGGCGCACGCCCTGGATCCACAGGAACGGCGCGAACAGCGACGGGAACACGCCGGCGTACAGCACCAGCGGCAGGTTGTCGGCATTGAGCGGCGACGGCGGCGCCAGCAGGAAGGTCGGCAGCAGGAACAGCGTGCCGAAGGCGATCTGCGCGTACAGCGATTGCCACGGCCCCAGCGGCAGCGCCCACAGCCGCAGCAGCACGCCATACAGCGCATAGGCCAGCGCCGCCACACCCATCAGCAGGTCGCCCGGATTGGCGCCCACCTGCAGCAGCCGGGCCGGGTCGCCCTCGCCGATCAGCAGCGACAGGCCGGCCAGCGACACCAGCCCGCCCAGCAGCGCCATCAGCGTGGGCCGCTCGCGCAGCACCAGCGCGCTGACCACGATGGTGAGCAACGGGATCATGGCGGTGATGATGCCCATGTTGGTGGCGGTGGTGGTCGACGCGGCCACATAGGCCAGCCCCTGGTACAGCGCCATCGCCAGGCCGCCCAGCACGGCCAGCTTCGGCCAGTGGCGCAGGATCTGGGCGCGCTGCGCCCAGGCGCCCGGCAAGGCGAAGGGCGTGAGCAGCGCGCCGGCCAGCGCCCAGCGGTAGAAGCCGATGGCGGCGGGCGCGATCAGGCCGGCGGACATCTTGGTGACGATCATGTTGACCGACCAGATCAGGGCCGCCAGCAGCGGGAAGAACAGGTAACGGGCGGGAGGATGGGAAACGGAAGCTTGCTGCATGATGCGCTCTTGCGGGAACGAGCGCTCAGTGTAGGACTTGTCTGACTCCAGGCATATAATGAATTTCAGACAATACACGCTCGAATCCGGACATGGACCCCGCTTCCTCCGCCCAGCTGGCCAGCCACCTGCCCTACCCGCTGGCCTGCCGCATCCTGCATTTCACGCCGCATTCCAGCATGGCGCGCCACCGCTCCGATTGGGGCGAACTGAACTTCGCGATCTCCGGCATCATGGAGATCGGCATCGAAGGCGTGCTGTACCTGTCGCCGCCGCAGTACGCCATCTGGATACCGCCGGGCGTGTCCCATTGCTGCCAGAACGAGGGCGAGGTCCACTACGCCTGCATCGACATCCCCGCGGCGGCCTGCGCCAGCCTGCCGGCCGCTCCCTGCACGCTCGAGATCAGCCCCGTCATGCGTGCCGTGCTGGCCGATTTCGAGCGGCGCGGCATCACCTATCCGGATACGCCGGAAGACCGGCGCATGGCGCAGGTGGTGATCGACCAGACGCGCCAGGCGCGCGCCTACGCCAGCTATCTGCCGTCCACCACCGAGCTGCCGCTGGCCCCGATCCTGGCTGCGCTGCAGCGCGAGCCCGGCGACAAGCGCGGCGCGGCGCACTGGGCCGCCACCGCCGGCATCACCGAGCGCACGCTGCTGCGCCACTGCCAGCAGCATCTGGGCATGTCGTTCAACGACTGGCGCCAGCGGCTGCGCGTGGTCAGCGCGCTGGGCATGCTGGACGCGGGACTGCCGGTGCAGGACGTCGCGCGCCGACTCGGCTACAGCACGCCCTCGGCGTTCATCGCGATGTTCCAACGGCTGACCGGGGAATCGCCCGACAGCGCGCGGCGTCGCAGCGGCGACGCTCCGCGGGCATCGCCGTAGGACATTGCGCGCCATCCGCCGCCCCTGGCTGGCGGCGCGCCCCCTGCGAACCGCGTCATCCACGCGTCCGATGCAAGGCATGGCCGAACGCGCGACAATAGCGCCTGACTCGAATCCCCAAGCTACTCAATCTCATGCTGCGCCGCGCCCTCATGGCGCGGGCGCGCCCAGGAATCCTCATGTCCGCCTCCGCCACGCCTCCCGCCTCCTTGACCCGTTTCAGCTCGACCGAGCTGGACATGCTGGCCAAGACGGCCGACGCCCTCAGCGCCTTCCTGGGCAAGCCCGTGCTGGCCGAAGTCGTGCTGGGCGAGGAAGGCACCGAATGGGTGACTTTCGGCGTGCCGCTGGATGAGAAGGCCGAAGCCGACGAATCCCAGGTCCACGTGCAGCTGGGCGGCACGGGCGCGCGCCTGCTGGGCAACCGCGGCGGCCTGCCGCCGGCCGACGACGACACCTACGACTGCCTGTACCTGTGGGCCATCCAGATCACGCTCGGCGAGGGCGAGCGCTTCGTCAAGCTGGACCATGATGGCGAGGAGTCCGCCTGGTCGGACAGCCTGGAAGACGTGCTGCCCTTCGCGCTGACCGAGGATCCTGACCTGGCGCAGGACGACGAGGATGAAGAGGACGAAGATGACGAAGACGACGGCGCGGTCGATGGCGAACATCGGCACTGAGCCACGCGGCCACGAGCCGCCGCCTGCCCGCGCTTGAAATCGCGGCGTCCGCGCCGCCACGGACGGACGCCACGGATCGCGCCTCAGGCCGTGATCCGCCCCTCCTGCACCGCATGGCAGGCCACCACCGCCGGCCCGGCCGCGAGCGCCTGCGGCGCCTCGGTCTTGCAGCGTTCGTTGGCATGCGGGCAGCGCGGATGGAAGGTGCAGCCCGACGGCGGGTTCAGCGGATTAGGCACCTCGCCCGCCACCGCCGTGCGCGGCTTGCCGGCGCCATTGATGTCGGGAATCGCCTCCAGCAGCATGCGCGTGTATGGATGGCGCGGCCGCGCGAACAGCTCGTCGCGCGGCGCGACTTCCACCATGCGGCCCAGGTACATCACGCCAACGCGATCAGCCACGTGATGCACCACCGCCAGGTTGTGCGAAATGAACAGATAGGTCAGGCCCAGCTCGCGCTGCAGATCCTTCATCAGGTTCAGCACCTGCGCCTGCACCGACACGTCCAGCGCCGAGGTCGGCTCGTCGCAGACCAGGAACTCCGGATTGACCGCCAGCGCGCGCGCGATCGAGATGCGCTGGCGCTGGCCGCCCGAGAACTGGTGCGGATAGCGGCCCTGGTCGGCCGGATCCAGCCCCACCTGCTTGAGCAGCTGGCCCACGCGCTCCGTGCGCTCGGCCGGCGTCATGGTGGTGTGGGTCAGCATGGGCTCGGCGATGATGCGGCCCACGCGCCAGCGCGGATTCAGGCTGGCATACGGATCCTGGAAGATCATCTGCAGGCGCTTGCGCATGGCCCGGCCGCCTGATTCGGCCATGCCGGACAGGGGCTGGCCGTCGAAGCGGATATCGCCGCGCGTCAGGCCGTACAGCCCGACCAGCATGCGTGCCACGGTGGATTTGCCGCAGCCCGATTCGCCCACCAGCGCCAGCGTCTCGCCGCGCGCGATATCGAAGGACACGCCGTCGACGGCGCGCAGCATGACCTTGGGCTTGCCGGACAGCTTGCGCTCCAGCCACGGCGGCGACACGTCGAACCAGCGGGCCGCGTCCCGGACTTCTACCAACGGGGGAGTGCCGCTCATGCCGCCACCTTCTCTTCATGAAGCCAACAGGCGGCTCGGGAAGTGCCGGCCGCCATCAATTCAGGACGATCCTGCGTGCAGCGCGGCAGCTTCTGGCCGCAGCGCGGATTGAACGCACAGCCCGTCGGGATGGCGTTCAGGCGCGGCATGCTGCCGTCGATCTGCACCAGCCGCTGGGCGTGGCTGTCCAGCGCCGGGATCGAACCCATCAGGCCGGCCGTGTAGGGATGGCGCGGCTTGTGGATCACGTCGGCCACCGGGCCGATCTCGGCCACGCGGCCGGCGTACATCACCGCGACGCGGTCGGCGGTCTCGGCGATCACGCCCATGTCGTGGGTGATCAGCATGACGGCCGTGCCTTGCTCGCGGCACAGGCGCTTGAGCAGTTCGATGATCTGCGCCTGGATCGACACGTCCAGCGCGGTGGTGGGCTCGTCGGCCACCACCAGGCGCGGTTCGGCGGCCAGGGCCAGCGCGATCACCACGCGCTGGCGCATGCCGCCGGAGAACTGGTGCGGATAGTGGTCGATGCGCTCGCGCGCCGCCGGGATGCCGGTGGCCGCCAGCAGTTCGACCGCGCGCGTGCGCGCCTGCGACCAGCTCAGGTCCAGGTGCGTGACGATGGTCTCGGCCAGCTGCCGGCCCACGGTGTACAGCGGATTCAGCGAGGTCAGCGGATCCTGGAAAACGGCGCCGATCTCGCGGCCGCGCACGCGGCGCATCTGCTCGTCGGGCAGGTTGTCGATGCGGCGGCCGCCCAGCAGGATTTCACCGGCGGCCACGCGCCCCGGCGGCTCCAGCAGGCCGATGATGGCCGCGCCGGTCAGCGACTTGCCAGCGCCGGATTCGCCGACCACGCCCAGGACTTCGCCCGCCTCGATCGAGAAGGACACGTCGTCCAGCGCGCGCAGCGTGCCGCGGCGCGTGGGGAACTCCACGCGCAAGTTGCGGACTTCAAGTAATGCGCTCATGGATATATCTCAAATTCAGTTGTCCACGTACTGCCGCGACATGCACACCCCACGGAGCGTAGACGGTTCCATCGGGATGCCGCGGAGCCGGCTTTGCCGGTCCGCAGGCATGCCCCCTTGAGGGGGAAGCGCGCAGCGCTTCGGGGGTGGGCCACATCACATCAGGCGGGGGTTGAGCGCGTCGCGCAGCCAGTCACCGAGCAGGTTGACCGACAGCACCAACAGCACCAGCGCCAGTCCGGGGAAGATGACGATCCACCATTCGCCGGAGAACAGGAAATCGTTGCCGATGCGGATCAGCGTGCCCAGCGACGGCGACGTCGGCGGCACGCCCACGCCCAGGAACGACAGCGTCGCCTCGGTGATGATGGCGGTGGCCAGGTGCACCGTGGCCAGCACCAGCACCGGACCCAGCACATTGGGCAGCACGTGGCGGAACATGATGACGGGCGAGGCCACGCCGATCACGCGCGCGGCCTGCACGTATTCGCGGTTCTTCTCCACCAGGGTGGAGCCGCGCACCGTGCGGGCGTACTGCGGCCAGCCGGCAAGCGCGATCGCGCCGACCAGCACCGGGAAGGCGATCACCTCGTGCAGCTCGCGCGGCACCGCGGCGCGCGCCACGCCGTCGATCAGCAGCGCGATCAGGATGGCCGGGAACGACAGCTGCACATCGGCCACGCGCATGATGAAGGCATCGATGCGCCCGCCCGCGTAGCCCGAGACCAGGCCCAGCACGATGCCGATGACCATGGACAGCGCCACCGCGGCCAGGCCGATCAGCAGGGACACCCGCGTGCCGTACAGAATGGCCGAGTACAGGTCGCGGCCCTGGCTGTCGGTACCCAGCAGGTAGGTCGGCTGGCCATTGGCCTGCCAAGCCGGCGGCAGCAACGCGTCCAGCAGTTCCACCTTGGTCAGGTCGAAGGGATTGTGCGGCGCCACCCAGCCGGCGCCAAAGGAACCGATCAGCAGCAGCGCCAGCAGGATGGTGGCGGCGATGGCGACCGGGGCGCGGCGCCAGGCCCAGGCCAGGTCGCTGTCCCACCAGCGTTTGAGTACGGCGCGCATCAGTGAGCCCCCCCGGCGCGGGTCATCCCGGCGCGCAGGCGCGGGTCCACGACGAAATACAGAAGATCGACGATCAGGTTGATCACCACGAAGACCAGCGCGATCAGGCACAGATAGGCGGCCATGACCGGCACGTCGGCGAATTGCACGGCCTGGATGAACAGCAGGCCCATGCCCGGCCACTGGAACACGGTTTCCGTGACGATGGCGAAGGCGATGATGCCGCCCAGCTGCAGTCCCGTGATGGTGATGACGGGCACCATCGTGTTCTTGAGCGCGTGGCCGAAGTGGATGGCGCGGCGCTTGAGCCCGCGCGCACGGGCGAACTTGATGTAGTCCGAGCGCAGCACCTCCAGCATTTCCGAGCGCACCAGGCGCAGCACCAGCGTCATCTGGAACAACGACAGCGTGATCGACGGCAGGATCAGGTGCTTCCAGCCATCGGCCGTGAACAGGCCCGACGACCACCAGCCCAGGCTGACGGTCTCGCCACGCCCGTAGCTGGGCAGCCATCCCAGCTGCACCGAGAACACCAGGATCAGCAGGATGCCGATGAGGAAGGTGGGCAGCGACACGCCCAGCAGCGATCCGGCCAGCAGCAGCTGCGACAGCATACTGTTGCGCTTGAGCGCGGTATACACGCCCAGCGGTACGCCGACCACCAGCGCCAGCACCGCCGCGACCAGCGACAGTTCCAGCGTGGCCGGCAGGCGCGACTTGAGCAAGGTCGAGACGGGTTCGCTCTGGCGCAGGGAGATGCCGAAGTTGCCCTGCGCGGCATTGGCGACGAAGTGGCCGAACTGGACGACGGCGGGCTCGTTCAGGCCCAGGCGCTCACGCAGCTCGATGCGTTCGGCATCGGTGGCGTCCTGGCCCAGCATGATGGTGACGGGGTCGCCGACGTATTGAAATAGCACGAATGCCAACAGCGCGACGGTGAGCATCACCGCCACAGCCTGCAACAGGCGGCGGAGTATGAAAGCAAACATAGGCGGGAATAGGCAGGCAGGCGACGCGCCTCAGCGCGCCGCCTGCGGGTTGGCCTGGATCAGTCGACCTTGACCCAATCGGCGACCAGACGGTTGTCGGCGCGATGGATGACGGTGACGTTCTTGCGCATGGCCCAGGGAATGACCTGGTCGTGCAGGGGGATGTGACCGAAGTCCTTGGCGTGGCCTTCCAGCACCTTGATGATGTCGGCGTCGCGCTTGGCGGCGTCGGTCTGGGTCTTGATGCTGTCGATGACGGCGTCAAGCTCCTTGTTGCTGTAGTTGCCCAGGTTGTACATGCCGTCCGCGCCCTCGCCCTTGGTGCGGATCAGGTTCTGCAGCGTGTACATGGCGTCGAAGGTCGGCACGCCCCAGCCGAACAGGTAGGCGCTGGTGTCGAACGACTGCACCTTGGGGAAGTAGGTCGAGCGCGGCATCGCGTTCAGCGTGGCCTTCACGCCGACCTTGGCCCACATGCCCACCACCGCCTGACAGATCGCCTCGTCGTTGATGTAGCGGTTGTTCGGGCAGTCCAGCGTGAAGTTCAGCGTGCCGTCGTAGCCGGCTTCCTTCAGCAGGGCGCGCGACTTCTCGGGATCGTAGGGCACGCGCTTGTGGACCGATTCGGCCCAGCCGTGCACCTGCGGCGCGATCATGGTGCCGGTGGGCGCCGACAGGCCGCGCATCACGGCGCGCTTGATGGCGTCCACGTCGATGGCGCGGTACAGCGCCTCGCGCACGCGGATGTCCTGGAACGGGTTCTTGCCCTTGATGTTCGAGTACTGCAGCTCGGGACGCTTCTGGTCCAGGCCCAGGTAGATGGTGCGGTATTCGTTGCCCTCTACCACCTTGGCCGACTGGCGCAGACGGTCCAGGTCCTGGGCGGCCGGGTCCAGCACGAAGTCGATCTCGCCGGACAGCAGGGCCGCGGTGCGGGTGGCGTTCTGCTTGATCGGGGTGAACACCACCTCGGTCACGTTGCCGACCTTGCCCGCCTTGTTCCACCAGTCCTTGTTCTCTTCGAACACGGTGCGCACGTCGACTTCGCGCGTCTTGAGCTTGTAGGGACCGGTGCCGTTGGTGTTGCGGGCGCCGTAGGTCTCTTCCTTGTTGACGTAGTCCTGCGGCTTGGCGATGTTGTGCTTTTCCGCCCAGGCCTTGTTCATGATGAACACGTTGGTCAGCTGGCGCAGCAGCACCGGGTTCGGCGCCGACGTTTCGACCTCGATGGTCAGGTCGTCGATCTTGCGCGCTTCCTTGATGCCGGTCGTGTAGGCCTTGTAGTTCGAGGTCGGCGCCATGGCGCGGTGGATCGAGAACACCGCGTCCTCGGCGGTGAAGGCCGCGCCGTCGTGGAACTTGACGCCGGGGCGCAGCTTGAAGCGGTACAGCGTGGGCGAGACCTGCTCCCATTCCGTGGCCAGGCGCGGCACCACCTTGAAGGACTTGTCGTAGTCCACCAGCGGTTCGTACACATAGCTGTTGGCGGCGATGGTCATGCCTTCGTTCTGCGAGTGCGGGTCGAAGGTAAGGATGTCGCCCTGGGCGGCCCAGCGGAAAGTCTTGGCCTGTCCGATCGAGGGCAGGGCCACGGCGGCGGCGATCGCGATAGCAATCAAAGTGCGGCGCATAGGTTCAACTCCTGACTGTAGTCTGAAAATACCGGCGCGATATTGCCTAGCGCCGGAACCCGCGTCAATTCAGGGTTTATGCGTACCGGAGGCGGTTTTCAGAGAGCGCCTCAAAACAGGGACGCATATGCTCGTAACAAAATAATCGAAGCAAACAGCGTTCGACCGAAGACGCGACGCGCGACATTCCCGGAATGCGGAACTCGGCTGTCGTCGGAACGCTCAATCCTCGCCCTCTTCGGCCGTCGCCATCTCCAGCGGCACGTGCTCGGTCATCAACACTTCCAGCATCTCTATCAGCAATGTCGCCCGTTCTTCGCCGAACGGCGCCAGCACGGCCTTCTGATGCTGCAAGGCCTGCTCGCACAGGCCCGCGATCAGGTTGCGGCCCTTGGTGGTGATGCACACGCGCGTCTGGCGCCGGTCGGCGCGCACGCCGGTGCGCTCGACCAGGCCGTCAGCCTCCATGCGCTGCACCACCTTGCTCAGCGTGGGCTGCTTGGTGATGGCCAGCACGGCCAGCGTGCCGATGGTCTCGCCGGCGCTGCCTTCCAGGCTGGCCAGCACCCGCCATTCGGTGACCGACAGGCCGGCAGCGCGCACCTGCAGGTGGAACTCGGCGGAAATGCGCTGGCTGGCCTGCGCCAGCAGATAGGCCAGATAGCCGTCGACGAAACGCCCGCCGCCGGCGCCGGCCTGGATGCTCTTCTGCTTCTGCCACGCCATGTCTGTACGCTCCCGCGCCCGGTTGTTCGAGATTGTCATGCCCGTGCCGCAAGCTTGCCGCGGGCCATCGGAACGCGCATTGCACCACGGCGATGCGCGGCCGCGCCATGATGTGCCGCAATGCTGTTGCGCAGCACAGGGTATACCCGGAATCGCAACCCGTTTTTGCACTATGTCGGGACTGATTGGCGGGTCAGGACCTCAAGGATAGCCAGTATATACACCCTTGTTTTAGCGTGATATTTTTTTGATTCCATGAAATTTCATCTTTTTTGTTGACAGCTAAAAAGTTGACTTCTAAAGTATTTTTTAGAACATGGATCCGCGGCCATTCGATGTTGCGGAGCAGCAAGGCGCAAGGACCCGCGCAGCGGTCCGCGACTAGGGGTTCGAGATGGCTGAAAGGTCCTTCAAGAAAGAAGTCCAGCAATTGCGCATCGGCGCGGGCGAAGAGTTCCGCGGCGAAGGCATCCTCGCGGTCACCAAGGGCCTGCTGCAGTCCGGCGTGGGCTATGTGGCCGGCTACCAGGGGTCGCCCATCTCGCACCTGATGGACGTGCTGGCCGACGCCAACGAGATCCTGCAGGAACTCGGCGTGCACTTCGAGGCCAGCGCCTCGGAAGCCACCGCCGCCGCCACGCTGGCGGCCTCGGTCATGTATCCGATCCGTGGCGCGGTCACCTGGAAATCCACGGTCGGCACCAATGTCGCCTCGGACGCGCTGGCCAACCTGGCGTCCGGCGGCGTCACCGGCGGCGCGCTGGTGATCGTCGGCGAGGACTACGGCGAGGGCTCGTCCATCATGCAGGAACGCTCGCACGCGTTCGCCATGAAATCGCAGATCTGGCTGCTGGACCCGCGCCCCAATCTTGAAAGCATGGTCAAGGCGGTGGAAGACGGCTTTTCGCTGTCCGAGGCCAGCAAGACGCCGGTGATGCTGCAGCTGCGCATCCGTGGCTGCCACGTGCACGGCCGCTTCATCGCCAAGGAAAACAAGCGTCCCGCCTTCAGCCTGGCGCAGGCGCTGGAAAGCCCCGCGCGCGACACCAGCCGCATCGTGCTGCCGCCCGCATCCTTCCTGCACGAGCAGGAAAAGATCCAGGACCGCTGGCCCGCCGCCATCCGCTACATCAAGGAACACAAGCTCAACGAGCATTTCGACGGCGACCAGTCCGACATCGGCCTGATCCTGCAGGGCGGCCTGTACAACGGCGTCATCCGCGCGCTGCAGTTGCTGGGCCTGGCCGACCACTTCGGCAACAGCCGCATCCCGCTGTATGTCATGAACGTGACCTACCCCGTCATCGAGGACGAGGTCATCGACTTCTGCCGCGACAAGCGCGCCGTGCTGCTGCTGGAGGAAGGCCAGCCCGACTACATCGAGCAGAACCTGCACGCGGTGCTGCGCAAGGCCGGCATCGCCACGCAGCTGTCGGGCAAGGACGTGCTGCCGATGGCCGGCGAGTACACCACCCAGGTCATGCGCGAAGGCCTGCGCGAATTCCTGCGCCGCAACCGCCCCGAATCGCTGCAGACGCATCCGGCCGTGGCGGCCGACGCAGCCGCCGCCAGCGCCGGCCAGCCCGAGATCGTCGAGATCGCGCGCGCCCGGCCCGCCAAACCCGTCGAGCAGCCCATCACCTTCCACAAGCATGTCGAGGGACTGGCGGCGGTGGTGCCGCCGCGCCCGGCCGGCTTCTGTACCGGCTGCCCCGAGCGCCCGATCTTCTCGGCGCTGACGCTGGCGCAGGAAACGCTGGGCCAGCACCACATTTCCTGCGACATCGGCTGCCACCTGTTCTCGATCCTGCCGCCCTTCAACCTGGGCGCCACCACCATGGGTTACGGCCTGGGCGCGTCCAGCGCGGCGGCCTTCAACGTGCCGGCGGCCAAGCGCCCGATCTCCATCATGGGCGACGGCGGCTTCTGGCACAACGGCCTGGCCTCGGGCATCGGCAATGCCGTGTTCAACAAGTACGACGGCGTCATCGTCATCGTCGACAACTACTACGCCTCGGCTACCGGCGGCCAGGACATCCTGTCCTCGCGCGCCGAGAATCCCGACCGCTCCACCAACAACCCCATCGACCGCGCCGTGCGCGGCGTGGGCGTGCAATGGGTGCGCACGCTGGACCGCACCTACGACGTGGCCAAGGTGCGCGCCACCATCGAGGAAGCGCTCACCACCGACGTCAAGGGCCCCAAGGTCATCATCGCGCAGTCCGAGTGCATGCTGAACAAGCAGCGCCGCATCAAGCCGCTGTTCAACAAGGCGGTCAAGGAAGGCAAGCGCGCGGTCAAGGAACGCTTCGGCGTCGATCCCGATGTCTGCACCGGCGACCACGCCTGTATCCGGCTGTCCGGCTGCCCCTCGCTGACCGTCAAGGACAGCGGCGATCCGCTCAAGGAAGACCCGGTCGCGCACGTGGAAAGCAGCTGCGTGGGCTGCGGCAACTGCGGCGAAGTGGCCCATGCCGCCGTGCTGTGCCCCTCGTTCTATCGCGCCGACATCGTCCACAACCCCACCGGCGGCGACAAGTTCCTGGCCCGCGTGCGCGGGGCGGTGATCGGTTTCCTGCAGCGCCGCCGCGCGGCGCGCCTGGCGCAACTCGCACTCTGAGGCTCGGACATGGACAGCAGCATCAACACTTCCGCCGCCTTGCGCGCCGCCTCGCCGATCAAGATCGCCGTCCTGGCCATGGGCGGCCAGGGCGGCGGCGTGCTCGCCGACTGGATCGTCGACATGGCCGAACACGCCGGCTGGTGGGCGCAGACCACCTCGGTGCCGGGCGTGGCCCAGCGCACCGGCGCCACCATCTATTACCTGGAACTGCTGCCCGAGGCCGACGTCGAGCGCGCCGGCCGCGCGCCCGCGCTGGCGTTGATGCCCACGCCGGGCGACGTGGACCTGGTGGTGGCGGCCGAGTTGATGGAAGGCGGCCGCGCCATCCAGCGCGGCCTGGTCACGCCCGACCGCAGCGTGCTGATCACTTCCTCGCACCGCAGCTACGCGGTCAGCGAGAAATCGGCGCCCGGCAACGGCATCGCCGATCCGAACAAGGTGCTGGAAGCGGGCCGCGCCGCCGCCAGGCGCTTCATGTGCTTCGACCTGCAGGACCTGGCCGACCGCGCCGGCAGCGTCATCAGCGCCAGCCTGTTCGGCGCGGTCGCCGGCAGCGGCGCCCTGCCCTTCACGCGCGATGATTTCGAGGCCACCGTGCGCCGCGCCGGCCTGGGCGTGGACGCCAGCCTGCGCGCCTTCGCGCTGGGCTTCGACGCCGCCGCCCAGGCGCCGGCCCAGCCCGCGCCCATCGATCTGTCGCGTCCCGTGCCGGCCGCGCCGGAACAAGCCGCCAGCGCGCGCACCCAGCCGCTGCTGGACATGATCCGGCGCGACTTTCCCGCCTGTGCCCAGCCCATGCTGACGGCCGGCGTGCGCCGCCAGCTCGAATTCCAGGACCTGGCCTATGCCCGCGAATACCTGGAGCGCATGAAGGCGCTGCGCGACCTGGACGCGCGCCACGGCGGCGAGGCGCGGCAATGGGAACTGACCTGCGCCGCCGCCCGCTACCTGGCCACGGCCATGGCCTACGACGACGTGATCCGCGTGGCCGACCTGAAGACCCGCGCCACGCGCTTCGAACGCGTGCGCCAGGAAGTCGGCGCGCGTCCGGACCAGCTGGTCTACACCACCGAATTCATGCATCCGCGCCTGGAGGAAATCTGCGGCACCCTGCCCGCCGGGCTGGGCCGCTGGCTGGAGAACTCCAAGGCCTTCGGCGGCTTCGTCGAGCGCCGTCTGGGCAAGGGCCGCCTCATGCGCAGCGGCACGCTGGGCGGTTTCCTGATGCTGTACACGCTGGCCGGCATGCGGCGCTTCCGCCGCGCCACGCTGCGCCACCAGATCGAGAAGGCCGGCCTGGAGCAATGGCTGGATCTGGTCGCGCGGCTGGCGCCGCGGGACTATGCGCTGGCCGTGGAAACGGTCAACTGCCGCCGCCTGGTGAAGGGCTACAGCGACACCCACGTGCGCGGCGGCGGCAAATACCGCCAGCTGCTCGCGGCCGCCGAGAAACTGGCCGGCCGCCCCGACGCGGCCGCCAGCCTGCGCGCGCTGCGCGAAACGGCCCTGGCCAACGAGAAATGCGGCCCCATGGAACGCCAGCTGGCCGACCAGCTGGCGGCCTGAGACTCCCCGACGAATCACGCAAGAGGCAAGCGCCGTGCAAACCCTGAAACTCATCGTCCGCGAAGTCCGGCAGGAATCGCCGCTGATCCGTTCCTTCCGCCTGGCGCGCGAGGACGGCGGCGCGCTGCCCGCCTTCGGTCCGGGCGCGCACCTGAAGATCATCGTGCCCAGCCTGCGCGAGCCGCGCAGCTATTCGCTGGTGCAGCTGACGCCGGACGCCGGCTGTTTCGCCGCGCCCGGGGAATACCGCCTGGGCGTGCGCCTGGAGGAAGACAGCCAGGGCGGGTCGCGCCACATGCACGCGCTGGCCGTGGGCGACACCCTGGCCGCCGAAGGCCCGCGCAACGACTTCCCGCTGCACGAAGCGCCCGCCGGCGACGAGCCGGTGCTGCTGATCGCCGGCGGCATCGGCATCACGCCGGTGGCCTCGATGGCCGCCGCGCTGCGGGCCGCCGGCCGCGCCTTCCACCTGCATTACTGCGGCCGCAGCAAGGACCAGCTGGCCTTCGTGCCCGAGCTGCAGGCGCTGGCCGGCGACAGCCTGTCGCTGCATGGCGACGACGATCCCGCCAGCCGCTTCGACCTGCAGGCGCTGCTGGACGCCGCCTCGCCGCGCCAGCACCTGTACGTCTGCGGCCCCAAGGGCCTGATCGACGCCGTCATCGCCGGCGCCAAGGCCCGCCACTGGCCCGACGCCCACGTGCATTTCGAGCTGTTCGCCACGGCCGCGCCGCAGGCGGGCGACCAGCCCTTCGAGGTCGAACTGCGCCAGTCCGGCCGCGTGCTGACCATTCCCGCCGACAAGACCATCGTCGACGTCATGGAAGAGGAAGGCTGCGATCCCATGTACGACTGCAAGCGCGGCGAGTGCGGCGTCTGCCAGGCCACCGTGCTGGAAGGCGAGCCCGACCACCGCGACTACTACCTCTCGGACACCGAGAAGGCCAGCGGCAAGATCATCCAGATCTGCATCTCGCGCGCCAAGTCCGCGCGCCTGGTGCTGGATCTCTAGGAACACCCAGCCGCCGCCCCAACCAAGGAAGCGAACCGACATGGCCAAATACCGCGACAACCCCGACGCCATCCGCGCCCTGCTGCGCGAGACCGAGGTGCACCGTGACCTGTTCATCGACCAGGAGCTGTTCGAGCTGGAGATGGAACGGCTGTACGCCAACACCTGGGTCTATGTCGGCCACGACAGCCAGGTGCCCAACCCCGGCGACTACGTCACCACCACCGTCGGCAACCAGCCCGTGGTCATGGTGCGCCACGGCGACCGCTCGGTGCGGGTGCTGCACAACCGCTGCCCGCACAAGGGCACCATGGTGGCCGGCGAGGCCTGCGGCAACACCGGCAAGTTCTTCCGCTGCCCCTATCACGCCTGGACCTTCAAGACCGACGGCAGCCTGCTGTCCATCCCGCTGAAGAAAGGCTACGAGAACACCGGCCTGGAGCAGTGCGAAGCCAGCCAGGGCATGGCCGCCGTCAAGGACGTGCGCAACCACCGAGGCTTCGTGTTCTGCCGCCTGAATCCCGAAGGCCAGTCCTTCGAGGACTTCTTCGGCGAATCGCTGACCACGCTGGACAACATGGCCGACCGCTCGCCCGAGGGCCGGCTGGAGGTCGCCGGCGGCGTGATGCGCTACATGCACCGCTGCAACTGGAAGATGCTGGTCGACAACCAGACCGACACCTGTCACCCCATGGTGGCGCACGAGTCCTCGGCCGGCACCGCCGTCAAGGTCTGGGAGCAGGCGCCCGCCGGCACGCCCAAGCCCATGGCGGTGGAGCTGTTCGCGCCCTTCATCTCGCCCTATGAGTTCTTCGAGAACATGGGCATCCGCGTGTGGGAAAACGGCCACGGCCATACCGGCGTGGCCGACTCGATCCACGCCGCCTACTCCGGCGTGCCCGGCTACTGGGAAGCCATGACGGCGGCCTATGGCGAGGAACGCGCCAGGCAGATCCTGGGCGATGTGCGCCACAACACCGTCTATTTCCCCAACATCATGGTGAAGGGTCCGATCCAGACGCTGCGCGTCTTCAAGCCCATCGCCGCCGACCGCACGCTGGTCGAATCCTGGACCTTCCGCCTGGTCGGCGCGCCCGACCTGCTGCTGGAACGCACGCTGATGTACAACCGGCTCATCAACGCGCCCACCTCCGTGGTCGGACACGATGACCTGGAAATGTACGAGCGCGCCCAGGACGGGCTGCAATCGCGCGCCCGCGAATGGGTCAACGTCGGCCGCCTCTACTCGCCCGACGAACTGGGCCGCAAGAACGTCGTCACCAATGGCACCAACGAATGGCAGATGCGCAACCAGTACCGCGCGTGGGGCCGCTACATGACCGGACAGGAGGCTTGAATGGCCGTCAGCGACCGCGAACTGATCGATTTCGTCTACGCCGAGGCGCGCATGCTCGATGAGCTGCGCTTCGAGGACTGGCTGGACCTGTACACCGAGGACGGCCATTACTGGATGCCGCTGGCCCACGGCCAGACCGACGCCAGGCTGCACGCCTCGCTGATGTACGAGGACAAGCTGCTGCTGCGCGTGCGCGTCGAGCGGCTGGCCGGCCAGCGCACCTTCTCGCAGCAACCCAAGAGCCGCTGCCACCATCTGCTGCAGGCGCCGACCGTCGAGCACGGTCATCCCGAATCCGCGCCCGCCGAAGGCCGCCACGTGGTGCGCACCGCCTTCCACTACGTCGAGACGCGCCAGGACGCGCAAACCCTGTATGCCGGCTGGGCCACGCATCACCTGGTCGAACAGGACGGCGCGCTGCGCATCCGCCTGAAACGCGTCGACCTGGTGAACTGCGACGCCGCCTTCGGCAACATCCAATTGTTCATGTAGGAGCCGGTCGTGAGCGCGACAGTCCATCAAGCCTTCCGCGACAGCGCGGCCCGCCACGGCGCCCAGCCCTTCCTGTGCATCCTGCCCGAAACGGCCGAGGCCTACGGCATCGCCGCCGGCGAGCTGGCCTATGGCGCGGCCGCCGAGGCCATCGAGACGCTGCGCGCCGCCTATGCGCGCGCCGGCTACGGCCACGGCCACCGCGCCGGCCTGCTGCTGGAAAACCGCCCCGCCTTCTTCCTGCACTGGTTCGCGCTCAACGCGCTGGGCGTGTCGGTGGTGCCGATCAATCCCGACCTGCGCGCCGCCGAACTCGAATACCTGGCCGGCCATTCCGAAATCGCGCTGGCCGTGGCCCTGCCCGGCCGCCACGCTGACCTGCAGGCCGCGGCCGCGCGCGCCGGCCGCGAGCTGCGCGTGATGGGTCCTGACGACGCGCCGCCCACCGCGCCCTTCGCCGCGCCGCTGGCCGGCAGCGAGCCGGGCGAGCTGAGCGAGTGCGCGCTGCTGTACACGTCCGGCACCACCGGCCGGCCCAAGGGCTGCATCCTGCCCAACCGCTATTTCCTGCACGCCGGCGGCTGGTACGCGCGCATAGGCGGCCTGGCCGCGCTGCGCCCCGGCCAGGAACGCATGCTGACCCCGCTGCCGCTGGTGCACATGAACGCCATGGCCTATTCCGCCATGGCCATGGTGCTGACGGGCGGCTGCCTGATCCCGCTGGACCGCTTCCACCCGCGCAGCTGGTGGGACAGCGTGCGCGAATCGCGCGCCACCGTGTTGCACTACCTGGGCGTGATGCCCGCCATCCTGATGAAGGCCGAGCCCTCGCCCGATGACGCTCAGCCGGGCATACGCTTCGGCTTCGGCGCCGGCGTGGACCGCAAGCTGCATGCGCCCTTCGAGGCGCGCTTCGGTTTCCCGTTGCTGGAAGCCTGGGCCATGACGGAAACGGGCGCCGGAGCCGTCATCATCGCCAACCAGGAACCGCGCCACATCGGCAGCAGCTGCTTCGGCGCCGAGGAAGACGACGTGCAGGTGCGCATCGTCACGGACGCGGGCGCCGAGGCCGCCGCCGGCGAACCCGGCGAGCTGCTGGTACGCCATGCCGGCGACGATCCGCGCTACGGCTTCTTCGCCGGCTACCTGAAGGACGCCGCCGCGACGGACGAGGCCTGGGAAGGCGGCTGGTTCCACACCGGCGACATCGTGCGCCGCGGGGCCGACGGCGCGCTGCGCTTCGTCGACCGCAAGAAGAACGTGATCCGCCGCAGCGGCGAGAACATCTCGGCCGTGGAAGTCGAAAGCGTGCTGATGCAGCACCCGCTGGTCAAGGCCGTGGCCGTGGCCGCCGTGCCGGACGCGGTGCGCGGCGACGAGGTGCTGGCCTGCGTGGTGCCGGCCGATGCGCTGGACGGCGACGCGGCCCGGCAGGAAGCCGCCCGCGCCATCGTGCAATGGAGCCTGGAGCAGCTGGCCTACTACAAGGCGCCCGGCTATGTGGCCTTCGTCGACAGCCTGCCGCTGACCACCACCAACAAGATCCAGCGCGGCGAGATGAAGGCGCTGGCGCCCACGCTGCCCGGCACCGCGCACTGCGTGGACACCTGCGCGATGAAGAAGAAAAGCCCCGAAAAATCCCACGCGGGAGCCGCGAGATGAGCCGCCTCGGCTATGACGGCGTGGTGGCGGCGCTGCCCGTCACCATTCCCTATGAACGCTACAGCACGCATGCCGCGCACTGGTGGCTGGGCCGCGCCCTTGGCGCGTTGATCCGCCAGGCCGGCCTCGCCAAGACCGACGTGGACGGGCTGTGCGTGTCCAGCTTCACGCTGGCGCCCGACAGCGCCGTGGGCCTGGTCCAGCACCTGGGCATGAGCCCGCGCTGGCTGGATCACATCCCCATGGGCGGCGCCAGCGGCGTGGCCGCGCTGCGGCGCGCCGCGCGCGCCGTGCAGGCCGGCGACGCCGAGGTCGTGGCCTGCATCGCGGGCGACACCAATCACGTGGACTCGTTCCGCAATACCGTCAGCCAGTTCTCGCGCTTCGCCCAGGACGCCGTGTATCCCTATGGCGCCGGCGGCCCGAACGCCAGCTTCGCGCTGCTGACCACGCACTACATGCGCGAGTCCGGCGCCACCCGCGAAGACTTCGGCAAGCTCTGCGTGGCCCAGCGCGACAACGCGCTGCGCTACCCGCACGCGCTGATGAAAAAGCCGCTGACGCTGGAACAGTACCTGGGCGCGCGCGTCATCACCGATCCCATTCATCTGTTCGACTGCGTCATGCCTTGCGCCGGCGCCGACGCCTTCCTGGTGATGAGCGAGTCGCGCGCGCGGGCGCTCAAGCTGCCCCATGCGCGCATCCTGTCCACCATCGAGCGCCACAACGCCTGGATCGAAGACCCGATCCAGACGCGCGGCGGCTGGACCATGGACGTGGACGAGCTGTACGGCATGGCCGGCAGCGCGCCTGCCGACATGGATTTCCTGCAGGCCTACGACGACTACCCGGTCATCAACCTGATGCAGATGGAAGACCTGGGCTTCTGCGCCAAGAACGAGGGGCCGGAATTCGTGCGCCGCCACAGTTTCACCATCGATGGCAGCTTTCCGTTCAACACCAACGGCGGCCAGCTGTCCGTCGGCCAGGCCGGCGCCGCCGGCGGTTACCTGGGCCTGACCGAAGCGCTGCGCCAGCTGACCGGCACGGCCGGCGGCACCCAGGTGGCTGACGCTCGCATCGGCATGGTGAGCGGCTTCGGCATGATCAACTACGACCGCGGGCTGTGCACCGCCGCGGCCATCCTGGCGCGGAGCGACGCATGACCCAGCCCCTGGCCAAGCCTCCCAAGAAGGACCCGGTCGCGCGCACGCGCCAGCCCACGCTGCCGCCCGGCTGGCGCAGCCGCGCCGCGCTGGGCCTGACCGCCGCCGCGGCCGAGGGACGCTTCGAATTGCAGGTCTGCGCCGATTGCGGCGCGGTCCAGTATCCGCCGCGCGAAGTCTGCGGCGGCTGCCTGTCCGAGCAGCTGTCCTGGCGCGCGGTGGATCCGTCCGGCACGCTGCTGGTCAGCACCACGCTGCACCATAGCAACGACCTGTATTTCCGCGAGCGCCTGCCCTGGCGCGTGGGCACGGTGCGCATGGCCGCCGGCCCCTCGGTGGTGGCGCACGTGCACCAGGACTGCGCCGACGGCGCGCCGGTGCGGCTGGCGCTCAAGCTCGACCGCAGCGGCCAGGCCGTGATGATCGCCCTGCCAGAAAGGAACACGCCGAACATGGAAGACGACAAGACCCTGCGCGAAACCTCCTGTGACCCCAAGTTCCGCCGCGCCCTGGTCACCGACGGCAAGTCGGCGGTCGGCCAGGCGGTGGCGCGCGCGCTGCTGGACGCCGGCTGCCCGATGGTGTTCCTGGGCGACCCGCAGACCTGGCGGCGCGACCCGGCCTACGACGCGCTGGCGGCCGACGTCCGGGTGCAGGCGCTGGCGCTGGACGTGACCGACACCGACTCGGTGGACCGCGCGGCGGCCTCCATCGGCGGCAAGGTCGAGATCCTGGTCAACACCGCCGACCTGGAGCGCGAAGGCGGGCTGATGCAGCGCAAGGACGTCAACACCGCGCGCGATGCGCTGGACGTGAACGTGCTGGGCATGATGCGCCTGGCGCAGGCCTTCGGCCCCGGCCTGTGCGCGCGCGCCGCCGACGGCGTCAACAGCGCCGCCGCCTGGGTCAACGTGCTGTCCATCTACGCCCACATGAACCTGCCCGCGCGCGGCATGTGGTCCGCCTCGAAGGCGGCCGCGCTGTCGCTGGCGCAGTGCCTGCGCGCCGAGATGCGCGGCGCCGGCGTGCGCGTGCTGAACGTGTTTCCCGGTCCGCTGGACCATGAATGGGAACAGCGCACCCCGCCGCCGCGCGTGGCCCCCGCCGCCGTCGCCGCCGCCATCGTCAAGGCCCTGCGCGACGGCGTGGAGGACGTGTACGTGGGCGACGTGGCGCAGGAATTCCGCGCCCGCATGGCCGAGAACCCCAAGGGACTGGAGCGCGAGCTGGGCGCCTGACGCCCGTCCACGCCCCCAAACGCCTCGCGCCCCGCGCGGGACCGAGCAGCAACCGACAAGGAGACGCAGCATGAGCCAGAACATCCTCGCCCAATTCATGACCGAACTGGTCGCCGGCCGCATCCGGCTGGTCGACCTGACCGAGACGCTGACGCCGGAATTCCCCACCATCGTGCTGCCGCCGGAGTTCGGCCAGGCCTGGCCCTTCCGCATCGAGGAGATCTCGCGCTACGACGAGCGCGGCCCGGCCTGGTACTGGAACAATTTCTCCTGCTCCGAGCACACCGGCACGCACTTCGATGCGCCGGCGCACTGGATCTCCGGCAAGGACCAGCCCGACAACACGGTCGACACGATTCCTGTGGAAGCCTTCATCGCCAGCGCCTGCGTGATCGACTGTTCGGCCGAGGCGCGCGACAACCCCGACTTCCTGCTGACGATCGATTTCGTCAAGCAGTGGGAAGCGAAGCATGGCCGCATCCCGGCGCGCTCCTGGGTGCTGATGCGCACCGACTGGTCCAAGCGCGCCAAGCCGGCCGAGTACCTGAACATGAAGGAAGACGGCGCGCATTCGCCCGGCCCGGACGCGGACGTGGTGCCCTGGCTGATCAAGGAACGCGACGTGCACGGCTTCGGCACCGAATCGGTCGGCACGGACGCGGGGCAAGCCCAGCACCTGGATCCTCCGTACCCCTGCCACTACTACATGCACGGCAACAACCGCTACGGCCTGCAATGCCTGACCAACCTGGACCAGCTGCCGCCCACCGGCGCCGTGATTTTCTCGGCGCCGCTGAAGATCCGCAGCGGCTCGGGCAGCCCGCTACGCGTCCTGGCAATAACGCCCAAGGCCTGAAGACACGCACAACAAGAACACAGGGGATGAACATGAAGCAAACACCAGCGGCCATCGTCACCGGCGGCAGCGCCGGGATCGGCGCCGAGATCTGCCGCGCCATGCTGGACGCCGGCTATGACGTGATTTCCATGGCGCGGCGCGCGGGCGAGATGAGCCATCCGCGCCTGACCCACATGCAGGTGGACCTGCTGGACGAGCAGGCCACGGCCCAGGCCGCCGCCGAGGCGGTGGCGCGCCATCCGGTCAGCCACGTGATCCACAACGCCGGCGTGATCTGGCCCAACCTGCTGCCCGACGTCACGCAGCAGGAACTGCACGGACTGACGCAGATCCACCTGGGCGCGGCCATCAGCCTGGTGCAGGCCGCCCTGCCCGGCATGCGCGAGCGCGGCTTCGGCCGCATCGTGATGATGTCCTCGCGCGGCGCGCTGGGCCTGCCCACCCGCACCGCCTATTCCGCCACCAAGGCCGGCATGATCGGCATGGCGCGCACCTGGGCGCTGGAGCTGGCGCCGCACGGCATCACCGTCAACGTGGTCGCGCCCGGCCCCATCCAGACCGACATGTTCTACGACGTGATCGAGGCCGGCAGCGAGCGCGAAAAGCAGATCGCCAACGGCATCCCCGTCAAGCGCCTGGGGCGCTCGGACGACGTGGCGCGCGCGGTCATGTTCTTTTCCGATCCGGCCAACAGTTTCATCACCGGACAGACGCTGTACGTCTGCGGCGGCGCCAGCGTCAGCTCGATCACGATCTGAGGCGCGTTGCGCTACGGGTTTTGACGGATAGGTAAGCGCATGCGCCGCGTCTACAGTGCATTGCCTTGCCGTTCGTCCGCCGGCGGCCCGCCGCCGGCGCCGCGCCACCCGCCGCAGTCTCCGCAACACCGGCTGTCCCCAACTTTCAGCCGCACCAAACTCTGCTCCCACTCCGGAGGTTTTGCCATGCTGTCGAAGAAGCTCCCCCTGGCCGCCGCCCTCGCCGCCGCCGCGCTGTTCTCCCTGCCCGCGCTGGCGCAGGTCAAGGTCGGCGTCGTGTCCTCGTCGACCGGCCCCACCGCCCTGGTCGGCATCCCCCAGAAGAACACCGTGCCGCTGCTGCCCAAGAAGATCGGCGACCTGACGGTGGAATACATCTCGCTGGACGACGCCAGCGATTCCACCAACTCGGTCACCGCCTTCAAGAAGCTGATCTCCGAGCAGAACGTGGACGCGCTGATCGGCCCCTCGGGCTCGCCCAACGCCATGGGCGTGATCCAGTTCGCCGCCGAGGCCGGCGTGCCGATGCTGGCGCCGGTGGGCACGGCGGCCGTGGTGCTGCCGATGAACGAGCAGAAGAAGTGGGTCTTCAAGACCACGCAGAACGACGACATCATCGCGCGCGCGCTGGTCGACCACATGGCCAAGACCGGCATCAAGACCGTCGGTTTCATCGGCCTGAACGATCCCTATGGCGAGAACTGGTACAAGGTGTTCTCGGCGCTGGCCGCCGAGAAGGGCATCAAGATCGCGGCCAACGAACGCTACCTGCGCTTCGACAGCTCGGTCACCGGCCAGGCGCTGAAGATCCTGGCCGCCAAGCCCGACGCGGTGCTGGTGGCCGCCCCCGGCGCGGCCAGCGTGCTGCCGCAGACGACGCTGTTCGACCAGGGCTACAAGGGCAAGTTCTACCAGACCCACGGCGCCGCGCTGCCCGACTTCCTGAAGCTGGGCGGCAAGAAGGTCGAAGGCACGATCCTGGCCGCCAGCCTGATGCTGGTGCTGCCGGAAATGCCCGACAGCAACCCGTCCAAGAAGGTCGCGGCCGACTACATCGCCGCCTACGAGAAGCTCAACGGCTCCAAGCCCGCCACCTTCGGCGCCAACGTCTACGACGCCGGCCTGCTGCTGGAAAAGGCCGTCCCGCTGGCCGAGAAGGCCGGCAAGCCGGGCACCAAGGAGTTCCGCAACGCGCTGCGCGACGCGCTGGAGCAGACCAAGGAGCTGGTGGGCACCCAGGGCGTCTACAACATGACGGCCGCCGACCACAGCGGTTTCGATGATCGCGGCCGCGAGCTGATCACCGTGAAGGACGGTAACTGGACGCTGGTGAAGTAGACCACCCCCGAAGCGCCTTTGGCGCTTCCCCCTCAAGGGGGCATGCCGACGGACCGGCAAAGCCGGCTCCGTGAGGATGGCACTCCCCCGAGGCGCTCACGCGCCTCCCCCTCAAAGGGGGCATGCTCACGGACCGGCAAAGCCGGATCCGTGGCATCCCGATGGGGCGGCAGCTGTTTCATATTTACGTGCGGCGTGGAGAAGTAACGTGCCTGGTGTGCTTGTCTGTCTTACCCGGAATTCTGCATGAATGCTCAGATCGCCCTGATACTCGGGCAGGACGGCATCACCAACGGCGCGATCTATGCGCTGCTGGCCTTGTCCATCCTGCTGGTGTTTACCGTTACCCGCGTCCTATTCATTCCGCAAGGCGAGTTCGTCGCCTTCGGCGCGCTGACCATGGCCTCGCTGCAGGCGGGCAAGCCGGTGGCGCTGGTGTGGCTGCTGCTGGCCTTCGCGCTGGCCGAAGTCGTCTGTGACCTGCTGGCCTGGCGCAAGCGGCCGGCGCGCGTGCGCGTCTGGCGCATCGCCGCCAAGGCGGTCTATCCGCTGGTCCTGGCCGGCCTGCTGTATCGCCTGCCGCTGGCGCAGCTGCCGATGACGGTCCAGGCGCTGCTGACGCTGCTGCTGGTGGTGCCGATGGGGCCGCAGCTGTATCGCCTCTTCTATCAGCCGATCGCGGCCGCGTCCACGCTGGTGCTGCTGATCGTCTCGATCGCGGTGCACCTGGCGCTGGTCGGGCTGGGCCTGCTGGCCTTCGGCGCCGAAGGCGCTCGCACCGCGCCGTTCAGCGACGCCGGGCTGACGCTGGGACCGGTCAACGTCAACAGCCAGGCGCTGTGGGTGGTGGCGGTGTCGGCGCTGCTGATCGTCGTGCTGTACCAGTTCTTCGAGCGTTCCATGTACGGCAAGGCGCTGCGCGCGGCGGCCTTCAACCGGCTGGGCGCGCGCCTGATGGGCATCTCGCCGGTGTTCGCCGGCCGCGCCACCTTCTTCCTGGCGGCGCTGATCGGCACGGTGTCGGGCATCCTGATCGCGCCGATCACCACCATGTATTTCGACTCGGGCTTCATGGTCAGCCTGAAGGGCTTCGTCGGCGCCATCATCGGCGGACTGGTCAGCTATCCGCTGGCCGCCGCGGGCGCGGTGCTGGTGGGCCTGATCGAGGCCTTCTCCTCGTTCTGGGCCAGCGCCTACAAGGAAATCGTCGTGTTCACCCTGATCATTCCCGTGCTGCTCTGGCGCTCGCTCAAGAGCCATCACGTCGAAGAGGAAGAAGAATGAATCCCCGCTTCGTCCTCGTGGCCTTCCTGGCCCTGCTGGCGCTGGCGCCGCCATTCCTGCCGCCGTTCTATGTCACGCTGCTGAACTACATCGGCCTGTACGCGCTGGTGGCGCTGGGCCTGGTGCTGCTGACCGGCGTGGGCGGGCTGACCAGCTTCGGCCAGGCCGCCTTCGTGGGCCTGGGCGCCTACACCACGGCCATCCTGACCACGCGCGCCGACAGCCTGCCGTCCTGGCTGGGCTGGCTGGGCGCCTCGCCCTGGCTGACGCTGCTGGCCGGTCTGCTGCTGACGCTGGTGGTGGCCTGGCTGCTGGGCGCGATCACGCTCAAGCTGTCCGGCCATTTCCTGCCGCTGGGCACCATCGCCTGGGGCCTGTCGCTGTACTTCGCCTTCGGCTCGATGGAAGGCCTGGGCGGACATACCGGCATTCCGGACATTCCCGCCATCTCGCTGTTCGGCAAGGCGCTGGACCAGGGCGAGACCATCTACTACCTGATCTGGGCCTTCCTGCTGCTGGCGGTCTGGTCCACCCGCAATCTGCTGGACTCGCGCGAGGGCCGCGCGATCCGCGCGCTCAAGGGCGGCCGCGTCATGGCCGAGTCGATGGGCGTGGACACGGCCCGCTCGCGCATGGTGATATTCATCATCGCCGCGCTGCAGGCCTGCGCCTCGGGCTGGCTGTACGCGCACATGCAGCGCTTCGTCAATCCGAACCCTTTCGGCCTGCAGATGGGCATCGAATACCTGTTCATGACCGTCATCGGCGGCGCCGGCCAGGTCTGGGGCGCGCTGGTGGGCGCGGGCGTGTTCACCGTGCTCAAGCAGTGGCTGCAGGACCTGCTGCCCAAGGTGCTGGGCCAGACCGGCAATTTCGAGGTCATCGTGTTCGGCTTCGGCATGGTGCTGCTGCTGCACCGCGCGCGCAGCGGTCTGTGGCCCTTGCTGACGCGCTGGGTGCCGGTGCGCAAGATCGAACGCAAGCTGGACCTGGACGCCGCGCCGCTGCCGCGCAAGCCCATGCCGCCGCGCGGCGAGGTGGTGCTCAAGGCGGTGGACGTGACGCGAAAGTTCGGCGGGCTGGTGGCCAACAACGCCATGAACCTGGAGATCCGCGCGGGCGAGATCCTGGCGTTGATCGGCCCCAACGGCGCCGGCAAGAGCACCATGTTCAACCAGATCTCCGGCGTGGACACGCCCACCTCGGGCCAGGTCACGCTGCTGGGCCAGCCGGTGGCCGGCGCCGGCGCGCGCCGCATCGCGCGGCTGGGGCTGTCGCGCACCTTCCAGCACGTGCGCCTGCTGGGCCGCATGAGCGTGCTGGAGAACGTGGCGATCGGCGCGCACCTGCGCGGCCATCGCGGCGTCATGCCTGCCGCCTGGCGGCTGGACCGCGCCGAGGAATCACGCCTGCTGGCCGAGGCCGCGCGCCAGGTCGAGCGCGTGGGCCTGGGCCGGCACCTGCATGACGAGGCCGGCTCGCTGGCGCTGGGCCAGCAACGCATCCTGGAGATCGCGCGGGCGCTGGCCTCGGATCCCTGCATCCTGCTGCTGGACGAGCCGGCGGCCGGGCTGCGCTACCAGGAAAAGCGCGAGCTGGCCGAGCTGCTGCGCAAGCTGCGCGCCGAAGGCATGGCGATCCTGCTGGTCGAGCACGACATGGACTTCGTGATGGGCCTGGTGGACCGCGTGGTCGTGATGGACTTCGGCGAGAAGATCGCCGAGGGCCTGCCGGCCGAGATCCAGCACAATCCGGCGGTGCTTGAAGCCTATCTGGGCGGAGTGGAATAAATGGCGGCGAAACTGCTGGAAGTGCAAGGCCTGCGCGTGGCCTACGACAAGATCGAGGCCGTCACGGGCGTGGACCTGGCGGTCGGCCAGGGCCAGATCGTGACCGTGATCGGCCCCAACGGCGCCGGCAAGACCACGCTGCTGTCGGCCATCATGGGCGTGCTGCCCTCGAGCGGACGCATCGTGTTCGACGGCAAGCCGCGCGAGCACGCCGAGATCGAGGAAATGGTCGCGGCCGGCATGAACCTGGTGCCGGAAAAGCGCGAGCTGTTCTCCGAGATGACGGTGGAGGACAACCTGATGCTGGGCGCCTTCGACCGCTACCGGCGCGGCCTGCGCGACCACGACGGCACGCTGGCCGAAGTCTATGAGCTGTTCCCGCGCCTGCGCGAACGGCGCGGCCAATTGTCCGGCACGCTGTCGGGCGGCGAACGGCAGATGCTGGCGGTGGGCCGCGCGCTGATGGCCAAGCCCAAGCTGCTGATGCTGGACGAACCCAGCCTGGGCCTGGCGCCGCGCATCGTGCGCGAGGTCTTCCACATCGTCGCGCGCCTGCGCGACATGGGCGTGTCCATCCTGCTCATCGAGCAGAACGCGCGCGCCGCGCTGCAGGTGGCGGACTATGCCTATGTGCTGGAAACCGGCGCGGTGACGCTGGAGGGCCCGGCAGCGCAGGTGGCTCAGGATCCGCGCGTGGTCGAGGTCTATCTGGGACTGGGACACGGCGCGGCGGCGCAGGCGCCGGCCTGAAGCAGCGACGCCGACATCCGCGCGCATTGGCCCCGGCGCTGGCCGCCGGGGAAACGGCTGACGCTAGGCGATGCCCCGGCGCCGGTCGCGACGGTACAGCGCGTAGCCGAGCGGCCACATCAGCCCCACCATCAGCCGGCCCAGCGGCCGCGTCAGGCGGTAGGCCTGCACGGCGTTGGCCACGCCCGAGTGTTCCAGGTGCAGGCGGAACCGCGTGTAGCGCGCCGCCGCCATGACGAACTCGCGCGGACGGTAGCGGAAGTATTCAAGATGGTGCTGCAGCATGTCCCAGGCCAGCAGGTACAGGCCCTGGGCATTGCTGCCCACCGCGACCGTGCCGCGACTCAGGCTGTCCGTGCTGTCGTGGTAGACGCGCACCACCTGGTTGATGAAGCGGCTCAGATAGCCGGCGCGCGAGATCGCCCACCACACCAGGCTTTCCGGCACGAAGCCGGCCACGTCCTCTGGGAAGGGAAACTTGCGCAGCACGCTGGTGCGCATGCAGCCGAACTTCTCGCCCTTGATGCGGTGGCGGAAATACACGTCGACGGCGGTGCTGTCGAACACGTCCTGCGGATAGCGGTCGCCGACGACGGAGCCGTCGGGCCGGGCGCACAGGCCGGTCACGGCCACGTAGGAGTCGCGGCGCGCGGGCGGGATCGAGTCCCAGGCCGACTTGAAGATCTGCAGCGCGTCCGGCGGCATTTCGTCGTCGCTGTCCAGCCCGACGATCAACTCGCCGCGCGCCTCGCGCACGCCACGGTTGAACGCCGTTTTCTTGTGCTGGTTGTTCTGCCAGACATAGCGGATGGGAAAGGCCGCGCGCGCCTGCCAGGCCAGCACCGAGGCGTGCGTGTTGTCCGTGGAACCATCATCCACCACGACCCATTCGAAGTCCTTGAAGGTCTGCTGACAGAGCGACTCATACACTCGGTGCAGCGTGCCCGCCCGGTTGTAGGTTGGGGTCAGAATGGTAAAGAACGGTGGTGTATCGGCCATGCCTGCTATGCCCCTTTGCGATCGTCTGGGAACCGCTGCGGTCTTGATTTTGGTGTCTTCGTTGGTGTTTTCGCCTGAAGTTTAGGGGATATGCGCGTGCCCGCCCATGCCACGGCATTTGAATTTGCAATCAAATCTGACAAGAAGTCGCCCGATCTCCGGCGATCAGCCATGGTTCGCCGATCCGGGCCGCCGGAGTGGCGTAAACTCGGGCGGCAAAAACCGGAACGCCCATGGAAGCCCCGACCGTCCAGCTCAACGACATCGCCCTGTTTGTGGAAGTTGCCAAGCGCAAGAGTTTCAGCCTGGCCGCGCGCGCGCTGGACATGCCCACGTCCACGCTGTCCCGCCGCATCAACGAGCTGGAGCGCGCCATCGGGCTGCGCCTGATCAACCGCAACACCCGCCGCCTGGACCTGACCGAGGCCGGCGCGGCCTACATGCGCCGCTGCCAGGGTCTGATCGACGAGGCCCGCCTGGCGCACGAACAGCTGCTGGCGCTGGCCGGCGGCCCCTCCGGCAACCTGCGCGTGTCCATGCCTTACAGCCTGGCGATCTGGCTGCTGCCCGAGATCATCAACGATTTCACCGAGCGCTATCCGGACATCGAATGCGAGTTCGACCTCAGCATGCTGACCGCCTCGGATACGCAGGGCACGCCCTTCGACGTCATGCTGCGCTTCGGCCGCAACTCCGACTACAACCTGCCGCCCACGGGCGAGCAGGGCAATGGCGGCCATAGCGGCGCCGTGGTACAGGAGCTGGTGCGGCTGGACAACTACCTGTATGCGTCCGACCGCTACCTGGAGCGCCATGGCGAACCGCTGGCGCCGCAGGACCTGAGCGGGCACCAGTGCCTGCGCACCACCATCGACGACGAGCATTCGCACTGGATGCTGCACAACGGCAGCATCAGCGAGATGGTGCCGGTCAGCGGCCACCTGGCCGCCAACAACATGAGCATCGCCGGCACGCTGGCCGGCCTGGACCTGGCCATCACCCGCATGCCGCATTGCCGCGCGCTCGACCCCATCATCAAGCGCAACTCGCTCAAGCGCCTGCTGCCGGGCTGGTCGGTGGACCCGATCTCCATCTACGTCACCTACCCGTCCAGCATCCAGCCGGCCAAGACGCGGGCGTTCATGGATTTCATCCTGCCGATGCTGGGGCCGGCGCAGTAGCTGCCAAGAGCGTGTCCGCTTGCTGGCGGCGCGCCGTCAGCAAGCGCTTACCCTGACCAGTGCCCCCTGGCCGGATTGGCGCCGCAGAGCGCAGACGACAAAAAACCCGCGTGGCTCGCGCCAGGCGGGTTTTTTTTAGATCAGGACGCGGGCCTTGTCGGCCCCGCGCCTCGCGTCAGGGCTTAGACGCGCTTGATCTTTTCCAGCATCTTGAAGACGCCCTTGGGCGACTTGACGAAGAGGCGCTTGAAGGCCTTGCCCAGGCAACGGCGTTCCAGGGTGTTGCGACGGACGCGCTTGCGTTCTGCCATGTTGATTCTCCTGCGTAGTAGGTTGGCGGGTAGCCGGATTTGCGGGTATCGGATTTGCGAATCAGGCTGCGGCAACCGCAATTGGTATCTACCAACTGGCACCCAGCCCATCGCCCGCACAACCCAGTCACCATCTAACGACAGGCTGGCGGAAAATTCGGATAACTTGGCATTTTAGCCTGAAATCCGGAAAACACGCCAACCGGCCCTAAAAGACTCCAAATCGTGGGCGGATCCTACAGTTTCGCCTGGACCTGCTCCGCGCTGGGCAGGGGATCGACCGCGCCATACCCGAGCGTGGACAGGGCCGCCGCCACATTGGCGTAGCGCACGGCGTCCTCCCAGGAATCGCCCTTGCAGCGGCGGGCCAGCAGGCTGCCGGCGAAGCAGTCGCCCGCGCCGGTGGCGTCGACCGCGTCCACCCGCAGCGCCGCCACCGGCTTGCGTCCGTGGCCGTCGTCGATGATGGAGCCGTCCTTGCCCAGCTTGAGCACCACCACCCCGGTGGCGCCGGCGTCGCGGATCCAGTCCAGCGTGCGTTCCGGGTCGTCGTTGCCGGTCAGGTGCTGCATGTCGTCCATGCTGGGCAGGAACAGGTCGGCCTGGCGCAGCGCCTCGCGCAGGATGGCGCGGGCGCGGTCCACCGGCCACAGGCGCAGCCGCAGGTTGGAATCCAGGCTGACCTGGGCGCCGGCGGCATGGGCCCGCTCGATGGCCGCGAACACGGTATCGCAGGCCGAGGTGCTGATGGCCAGGCTGATGCCCGACACATGCAGGTAGCGGGCGCGCTCGATCAGCTGGCCCTTGAGGCTGGCCGGCGTCATGCGGCTGGCGGCGGAATCGCGCCGCAGGTAGCTGAAAGAATGACCCTGCGGACCGTGCTGCACGAAGTAGAGGCCGGTGTGCGCGTCCGGGTCCACTTCCACGCCGGACGTGTCCACGCCCTCGGTCTTCCACAATTCCAGCAGCTGGGCGCCGAAGCTGTCCCCGCCCACCCGCGTCAGGTAAGCGCAGCGCGCGCCCTGGCGGGCGGCGGCGATGACGGCGTTGGAGGTGTCGCCGCCGAAGCCCTGCTGGTATTGCGGCTCGCCGGCGCGGGTCTGGTTGAGTTCGACCAGGGGTTCGCCCAGGGCGACGATATCGATATCAGCCATGGGCGGCCTCGCGGGTCTGGATGATCTGCTTCACCAGCGCGGCGGTATCGCGCGCGGCGAAGGCGGCTTTGTCATAGAGATTGCTGCCGATGCCGACGATGCTGGCGCCGGCGGCGAAATAGGCGCCCATGTTGTCCACCGTCACGCCGCCCGTGGGGCAGAACACCGTGTCCGGGTAGACCGACTTGAGCGCGGCCAGGTGCTTGGGGCCGCCGGTGTCGGCGGGGAAGATCTTCACCATGTCCACGCCCGCGCGCCGCGCGGCCAGCACCTCGGTGGGCGTGAAGGCGCCCAGCAGGCACAGCGCGCCGGCGGCATGGGCCATGTCCACGGCCTCGGTCGCCAGGGCCGGCGAGACCAGGAAGTCGGCGCCGGCCACCAGCGCCTCGCGCGCCTGGCTTTCGTCCAGCACGGTGCCCACGCCCAGCAGCAGCGCGTCGCCGTGCTTGTCGCGCAGCGCGCGCAGCAGGTCGGTCACGCCCGGGATGGTCCAGGTGAGTTCCAGCGTGGTGCAGCCGGCGGCCACCGCGACCTCGGCCGCATAGGCGGCGGCGGACGCGTCGGTATAGCGCAGCACGGGCACCACCCTGGCGGCCAGCAGGGCGGCCAGCTTGGAGGCGCGGGAATCGGCGGAGGCGTTCATGGGGTTCCTTTGGTGGGAGTTCGGACGGATACGGCGCTCAGACGGCGCCGGAAGCCGCCGGCAGCATGGCGAGTTTGGCGGCGGCCGCATCGCGCAGCCGCAGCAGGGGATCGATATAGGCGGATTGCGGATCGTCGCGGCGGCGGAACAGCAGCGTGCTGACGCTGACGCCGGCCACCGGCCGGCCGCCCGCGTCGCGCAGCGCCACGCCGTAGCAGACGATGCCGGGCTCGTTTTCCTCGTCGTCGACGGCATAGCCGCGCGCGGCGGTCTCGGCCAGCGCGGCGCGCAGGGCCGGCAGGCTGGCCAGCGTGGACGGCATGCGCGCTTCCAGCGGCAGCCCGCCGAGCAGCCGTTCGCGCTCGGCCTCGCCCAGCGCGGCAAGATAGGCCTTGCCCACGGCGCTGGAATGCAGGGCCACGCCCGCGCCCACGCGCGACACCATGCGCACCGGGCCGGGGCTTTCCAGCTTGTCGATATAGACCATCTCGGTGCCGGCCGGCACCGCCAGGTGCACGGTCTCGCCGGTGGCGTCGCGCAGCGCCTGCAACTCGGGCGCCAGCGCGGCGCGCAGGTCGAACTGGGACCAGGAGCGGCTGGCCAGCTGCAACAGGCGCGGCCCGAGACGATAGCCGCCGCCGCTTTCCATCAGCATGCCCTGCTCGGCCAGCGCGGCCAGGATCCGGTAGACCGTGGGTCTGGGATAGCCGCAGGCGCGCGCCAGCGCCGCCGCGGTGGGCGGCTGCTGCGCGTCGGCCACGGCCTGCAGCACGGTCATGAACTTGGCGAACGCCGCGGCGCCCGCCACCTTGGTCTCCAGCAAGGAATTCCCCATCCGTTATCGGGTTACTAGTGTGCCCAACGCATGACGCACGATTTTCAGACGAATCTGCGATACTGTTTATTTGTACAGTTTGGCGCGGCATGCTGTCCATAATATAGACACCATGCTCACGATATAGGCAATTATTCCATATCGCCGCGCCCGGAACCAGCGGCGCCGAGGCCGCCCGGACCGGCCCATTCCTTCAGGCTACGATACCGCCCCATGAGCTCAGAAATCCGCATCGTTGGCGCACGCCAGAACAACCTCAAGAACCTGGACCTGACCATCGCCACGGGCGAACTCGTGGTCGTGACCGGGGTATCCGGCTCGGGCAAAAGCTCGCTGGCCTTCGACACCCTGTACGCCGAGGGCCAGCGCCGCTACGTGGAAACCTTCTCGCCCTATGCGCGCCAGTTCCTGGATCGCATGGACAAGCCGCAGGTGGACCGCATCGAGGGCATCCTGCCGGCCATCGCCATCGACCAGACCAACCCGGTGCGCAGCTCGCGCAGCACGGTCGGCACGATGACCGAGCTGAACGACCACCTGAAGCTGCTGTTCGCGCGCGGCGCGCGCCTGTTCTGCCGGGGTTGCGGCAAGCTGGTGCGGCGCGACACGCCCGATTCGATCTTCCACGCGCTGGCCGAACGCTCGGCCGCCGCCGGCGATCCGCGCCTGGTCGTGACCTTCCCGATCGCGGTGCCGGCCAACTTCACCGAAGAAGAAGTCCGCGGCTTCCTGGAGCAACAGGGCTACACCCGCGTGCACGCCGAGGAAAACGCCGTGCCGCGCGCCGCCGCGCCGGCGAAGAAGGGCAAGGAAAAAGGCAAGGCCGCAAAGGCCGGCGCCGAGGCCCGCCGCATCCTGCACGTGGTACAGGACCGCTTCCGCTTTTCCAGCGCCGAGCGCGAGCGCGTGATGGAAGCGCTGGACACGGCGCTGCGCATGGGCGCCGGCCACCTGGCCGTGCACGTCATGGACGACGAGGGCCAGGACGCCCAGGTCTGGAAATACAGCGACCGCCTGCACTGCGCCGACTGCGATATCGAGTACACCGATCCGCTGCCCAGCAGCTTCTCGTTCAATTCGCCGCTGGGCGCCTGCGAATCCTGCCGTGGCTTCGGCCGCGTCATCGGCATCGACTTCGGCCTGGTGATCCCGGACGAAACCAAGACCCTGCTCGAAGGCGCCATCAAGCCCTGGACCACGCCGTCCTACAAGGAATGCCAGGACGACCTGCAGAAGTACGCGCCGCGCGCCGGCGTGCCGCTGGGCGTGCCCTGGAAGGACATGAAGCCCGAGCACAAGCACTGGGTGCTGCACGGCACGCCCGACTGGAAGGGCGGCAACGACGCCTGGAAGCACCAGTGGTACGGCGTGCAGCGCTTCTTCGACTGGCTCGAAACCAAGGCCTACAAGATGCACGTGCGCGTGCTGCTGTCCAAGTACCGCAGCTACACGCCCTGCCCCGCCTGCAACGGCGCGCGCCTGAAGCCGGACGCGCTGCTGTGGCGCCTGGGCACGAAAGAAGAAGCCGACGCCGTGCTGCCGCCCGACGATGGCCGCTACCGCCGCTTCATGCCTGTGGGCGCGAGCTGGACGCGCGAACAGCTGGACGCGCTGGACGGCCTGTCGGTGCATGACGTGATGCTGCTGCCGATCGAGCGCGTGCGCGTGTTCTTCGACAAGCTGTCCTTCACCGGCGCGCTGGACGCCGCCACCGACCTGCTCATGACCGAGGTGCGCGCGCGCCTGAAGTTCCTGTGCGACGTGGGCCTGGGCTACCTGACGCTGGACCGCCAGAGCCGCACGCTGTCCGGCGGCGAGGTGCAGCGCATCAACCTGACCACGGCGCTGGGCACCTCGCTGGTGAACACGCTGTTCGTGCTGGACGAGCCGTCCATCGGCCTGCACCCGCGCGACATGCACCGCGTGGTCGAGGTCATGCACCGGCTGCGCAACGCCGGCAACACGCTGGTGGTGGTCGAGCACGACCCGCAGGTCATGGTGGCCGCCGACCGCGTCATCGACATCGGCCCCGGCCCCGGCGAACGCGGCGGCCGCATCGTCTTCGACGGCACGCCCGCCGCGCTGCGCGCCGCGCCCACGCTGACCGGCGACTATCTCGGCAGCCGCCTGCGCGTCGAGGCGCCGCGCCCCATGCCGGTGGCGGCCAATACGCCGCGCCTGATCCTGGAAGGCGTCAGCGCCCACAACCTGAAGAACGTCTCGGTCGAGCTGCCGCTGGGCCGGCTGGTCTGCGTGACCGGCGTGTCCGGCTCGGGCAAATCGACGCTGGTGCAGGACGTGCTCTACCCCGCCCTGCTCAAGCAGAAGGGCAAGCCGACCGAGGCCCCCGGCGCCTTCCAGCGCCTGCTGGGCGCCGAGCAGATCGCCGACGTGGTCATGGTGGACCAGACCCCCATCGGCAAGACCGCCCGCTCCAACCCGGCCAGCTATGTCGGCGCCTTCGACGCGATCCGCAAGCTGTTCGCGCAGGCGCCGCTGGCGCGCGAGCGCGGCTACACCGCCGGCACCTTCAGCTTCAACGGCGGCGACGGCCGCTGCCCGACCTGCGGCGGCACCGGCTTCGAGCACGTGGAGATGCAGTTCCTGTCGGACGTCTATCTGCGCTGCCCCGACTGCGACGGCAAGCGCTTCCGCCCCGAAGTGCTGGAAGTGCGCGTCGAGCACCTGGGCAAGAGCGCGTCCATCGACGAAGTGCTGGAGATGACGGTCAGCGAGGCGCTGGACTTCTTCAAGGGCCTGCGCGACGTGCAGACCGGGCTGGCGCCGCTGGGCGACGTGGGCCTGGAATACGTGCGCCTGGGCCAGCCCGTGCCCACGCTGTCCGGCGGCGAGGCGCAGCGCCTGAAGCTGGCCGGCCACCTGGCCGAGGCCGCGCGCAGCGGCATCTCCACCGCCAAGGTCGCCAAGAAGGGCAGCCTGTTCCTGTTCGACGAACCCACCACCGGCCTGCACTTCGACGACGTGGCGCGGCTGATGCGCGCCTTCCGCAAGCTGCTGGCCGCCGGCCACACGCTGCTGGTGATCGAACACAACCTGGACGTGATCCGCGCGGCCGACTGGCTGATCGACCTGGGTCCCGAAGGCGGCGACGCCGGCGGCCTGGTGATCGGCACCGGCACGCCGCAGGACCTGATGGACAACCCCAAGTCGCATACCGGCGCGGCGCTGCGCGACTATGAAACCAGCATCCTGCCGACCCCGGTCGCCGACGTGGTCGTGTCCAGCGACATCGACGCGCAGGAAGCCGAACAGGCCGGCCTGAGCGCTCGCATCGCCGAGCCGGACGCGCCCTATGGCGCCGGCGTAGGCACGCCGCTGCAATCGCTGATGCGCGCGCGCCGCCAGAGCGCCATGTCCATCGAGATCCGCAACGCGCGCGAGCACAACCTGAAGAACGTCAACGTCGAGATCCCGCGCGACAAGTTCACCGTGATCACCGGCGTGTCCGGCTCGGGCAAGTCCACGCTGGCCTTCGACATCCTCTTCAACGAAGGCCAGCGCCGCTACCTGGAATCGCTCAATGCCTATGCCCGCGCCATCGTGCAGCCGGCCGGCAAGCCCGACGTGGACGCCATCTTCGGCATCCCGCCCACGGTCGCCATCGAGCAGCGCACCAGCCGCGGCGGACGCAAGTCCACCGTGGCCACGATGACCGAGATCCATCACTTCCTGCGCCTGCTCTACGTCAAGCTCGGCACGCAATACTGCCCCGACTGCAACGTCGCCGTCGAGCCGCAGAACACCGACCAGATCGTGGCCCGCCTGCTGCGCGAGCGCAGGGGCGAGCACATCGGCCTCCTGGCCCCGCTGGTCACCGCGCGCAAGGGCTACTACACCGACCTGGCCAAGTGGGCCGGCGCGCGCGGCCATTCGCACCTGCGCGTCGACGGCGAATTCATCCCCGTGGCCCCGTGGCCGCGCCTGGACCGCTACAAGGAACACACCATCGAGCTGCCGGTGGCGGACGTGGTGGTCGATCCGGCCAACGAGGCCGAGCTGCGCGCCGCGGTCAAGAGCGCGCTGGAGAATGGCCAGGGCGTGATGTCCGTGGTCTGGCCGGTCAACAAGCTGCACGAGGCGCTGGACAGCGACCTGCAGCAACAGCACTTCTCGGTCAAGCGCGCCTGCCCGTCCTGCGGCATCAGCTTCCCCGAACCCGATCCGCGCCTGTTCTCGTACAACTCCAAGCACGGCTGGTGCACCGGCTGCTTCGGCACCGGCCTGCAACTGCAGGGCTTCGACGAGGAACAGACCGGCGAGGAAACCGCCTGGAACGCCTGGTACGAAGGCGAGGCCAAGGTCTGCACGCAGTGCGACGGCCAGCGCCTGAACCGCGTGGCCCGCGCCGTGCGCTGGCGCGACAAGTCGATCGCCGAGCTGGCCTCGCTGCCGGTATCGGACGCGCACACCTTCTTCACCGGGCTGGTGGCGCGCGGCCGCGAGGGCGAGATCGCCCGCGACATCCTCACCGAGATCCGCGGCCGCCTGAACTTCATGCAGGAAGTCGGCCTGAACTACCTGGCGCTGGACCGCGCCGCGCCCACGCTGTCCGGCGGCGAGGCGCAGCGCATCCGGCTGGCCGCGCAGCTGGGCTCGAACCTGCAGGGCGTGTGCTACGTGCTGGACGAGCCCACCATCGGCCTGCACCCGCGCGACAACCGCATCCTGCTGGACGCGCTGGCGCGGCTGGAAGGCAACGGCAACACGCTGGTGGTGGTCGAGCATGACGACGACACCATCCGCCGCGCCTCGCACATCATCGACATCGGCCCCGGCGCCGGCGTGCGCGGCGGCCGCGTGGTGGCCCAGGGCAGCGCCCAGGACCTGATCGACGCCCCCGAATCCGTCACCGGCCGCTACCTGGCCCAGCCGCTCAAGCACCCGCTGCAGGGCCGCCGCCCGGTCGAGGCCGACACGCCCATGATCCAGATCCGCGGCGCGCGCCTGCACAATCTGCGCCATGTCGACGCGCAGATCCCGGTGGGCCGGCTGAGCGTGGTGACGGGCGTGTCCGGCTCGGGCAAGTCCACGCTGGCGCGCGAAGTGCTGCTGGACAACCTGATGCAGGCCGTCTCGCAGGGCAAGGCGCCCGGCTGGGCCGGCTGCGACAGCATCACCGGCTGGGAAGCCATCGACCGCGTGCTGGAAGTGGACCAGACCCCCATCGGCAAGACGCCGCGCTCCTGCCCCGCCACCTACGTGGGCTTCTGGGACGACGTGCGCAAGCAGTTCGCCGACACGCGCGAAGCCCGCATGCGCGGCTGGACCTCGGCGCGCTTCTCGTTCAACACCGGCGACGGCCGCTGCCCGATCTGCGAGGGCCAGGGCATGCGCACCATCGAGATGAACTTCCTGCCGGACGTGAAGGTGCCCTGCGACGCCTGCAACGGCGCGCGCTTCAACCAGGACACGCTGAGCGTGCAGATGCGCGGCAAGAACGCCGGCGAGCTGCTGTCCATGGAGGTGGACGACGCCATCGGCTACTTCGCCGCCCATCCCAAGATCCACCGACCGCTGCAACTGATGCAGGACGTGGGCCTGGGCTACCTGACGCTGGGCCAGCCCTCGCCCACGCTGTCCGGCGGCGAGGCGCAGCGCATCAAGCTGGTGACCGAGCTGTCCAAGGCCCGCCTGACCGACGGCCTGATCAAGACCGGCCGCGCCTCGCGCATCCCGCACACGCTGTACGTGCTGGACGAGCCGACGGTCGGCCTGTCGATGGCTGACGTGGAGAAACTGATCCACGTGCTGCACCGGCTGGTCGAGGCGGGCAACACCGTGGTCGTGATCGAGCACAACCTGGACGTGATCGCCGAGGCCGACTGGCTGCTGGACCTGGGCCCCGAGGGCGGCACCGGCGGCGGCCAGCTGGTCGCCCAAGGTTCGCCGGAACACGTGATGACCCTGAAGGACAAGTCCCACACCGGCCGCGTCCTGACGGAATTCCTGACCCATCAACAATAGACAAGCATGCTTTGTCGCTTTGAAGACCGGCTGGCCGGCCGCGCCCTGCGGCTGGACGGTTTCCGCTCCCGCATCGAGGCGCGCGCCGCCGCCGAGGTCGGCCCGGCGCTGCAGGCCATCGAGGCCGAGCGCCGCCAGGGCCGCTGGGTCGCGCTGATGCTGGACTACGAGCTGGGCGAATGGCTGCTGCCCGAGGCCGCGCGGGCCGCGCCCGCCGGCCCCTGGACGCCGCCGGCCGACGACGGCCGGCCCCGGCTGCGCGCGCTGGTCTTCGACGGCAAGACCGACGAAGCGCCCTGGGACTCGCCCGGCCCGGACGCGCCCGCCGCCACGCTCACGCCCGCCGCGCCGCGCATGGCCGAGGCCGACTACCTGCGCCGCATCGACGAGATCCGCGACCTGATCGGCGCCGGCGAGCTGTACCAGGTCAACTACACCCAGCCGCTGGACCTGCGCCTGGCCGGTGACCCGGCCACGCTGTACCGCCGCATCGCCGCCCGCAATCCGGTGGCGCACGCCGCCTTCATCCAGGACGGCGAGCGCAGCGTGCTGTCCTTCTCGCCCGAACTGTTCATCCGGCGCGACGGCGAGCGCCTGACCACCCGGCCCATGAAGGGCACGGCGCCGCGCCATCCCGACCGGACCGAGGACGAGCGCCTGGGCCGCGAGCTGCTGGCCAGCGAGAAGAACCGCGCCGAGAACCTGATGATCGTGGACCTGCTGCGCAACGACCTGGGCCGGCTGGCCGAGCCCGGCTCGGTGACGGTGGACGCGCTGTTCTCGCTGGAACGCTATCCCACGGTCTGGACCATGACGTCCACCGTCTCGGCGCGCGCCCCCCGCGCCTCGCTGGAAGACGTGCTGCGCGCGCTGTTCCCCTGCGGCTCCATCACCGGCGCGCCCAAGATCGCCGCCATGCGCCGCATCCGCCAGATGGAGATCGCGCCGCGCGGCCTGTACTGCGGCAGCATCGGCTGGCTGGCGCCGGACGGCGATTTCTCGCTGAACGTGGCGATCCGCACGCTGGTCGTGGACGCGGCCGGCGCCGGCGTCTACGGCGTGGGCGGCGGCATCGTCCACGACTCCGACCCGGCCTCCGAATGGCAGGAATGCCACTGGAAAGCCCGCATTCTCAAGGGCTGAAGGCCCAAACCCCTCGGGCCGGTAGTAGGATAGAACGCGGCCCGCGCCCGTCCCCCTTCCCCAGGAGCGTCCCATGCAACCCGAACTGATCGAGACCATCCTGGTCGATGCCCAGCGCCGCATGCCGCTGCTGGCGCGGCACCTGAAGCGGCTGGAGGCCTCCTGCAAGGCGCTGGACTATGCCTGGGCCGGCCCCGCCGTCGAGGCCGACATCCTGGTCACCGCCCTGGCCCTGTCCGCGCCCGGCCCGCACCGGCTGCGCCTGCTGGTGGCGCGCGACGGCGGCCGCAGCATCCAGACCGCCCCTTTGCCGCCGCTGCCGGCCGTGCAGGAAGTAATGCTGGCGCCCGAAGCGCTGCGTTCGTCCGAACCGCTGCTGCGCTACAAGACCACCCACCGCCCCTGGTACACCAAGACCATCGAGTGGCTGCCGTCCCACCCGCACCTGTTCGACCTGCTCTACCTGAACGAGCGCGGCGAGCTGTGCGAAGGCAGCCGCAGCAATGTCTACCTGCGCCTGGGCGCGCACTGGTACACGCCGCCGGTCGATTGCGGCTGCCTGCCCGGCGTGCAGCGCGCCGAGCTGCTGGAAACCGGCCAGGCGAAGGAAAAGGTGCTGACCCTGGCCGACCTGCACGCGGCCGACGGGATCCGCCTGTCCAACGCCTTGCGCGGCTGGATCGACGTGACGCTGCGCGCGGCCTGAGCCGACGCCGGCGCTAGCCGTCCACCCGGACGGCGAGTGTATCTGCGGGACAGCACACTAGGCCGTCTCGCCCGCGTCGCGCCGCTGGCCCAACTGCTCGCGCGCCATCGCCAGCGCGATGCGCGGCGCATCCCACAAGGCCGGCAGGATCAGCAGCGAGACCGGCACGGCGGTGATCACGATGAACGATTGCAGCGCGCTCACGCCCCCCGCGCCGATCGTGATCAACACCACGGCCGCCAGTCCCATGCCGATGCACCAGAAGGCGCGCAGCCATTTCCTGGGCGTGTCGTTGCCGGACATGGCCATGGCCACGGTATAGGCCATGGCATCGCCATTGGTGGCGACCGAAATGAAGCTCAGGAAGATGAACAGCGCGGACACCAGCCCTGCCCAGGGCAGATTCTGCGTAATGCCCAGCAGCATCGCCTCGGGTTCGCTGCCATGGGCCGTGACGCTGCCCGGATTCTGCAATTCGAGCCCGATGCCGGCGCCCCCCACCACCGTGAACCAGAACATGGTCACCAAGGGCGCGACGATGGACAAGGTGCCGATGATCTGGCGTATGCTGCGGCCGCGCGACACCTTGGCGACGTACAGGCCCATCATCGGCGCATAGCCGATGAACCAGCCCCAGTAGAAGATGGTCCACCAGTCCAGCCACTTCGGATCCGCGCGATACGTCGTCATCGGCAGGAAGTACTCCAGCTGCAAGCCGAACGCCGTGGGAAAGGCCGACAGAATGAACAGCGTCGGCCCGGCCACGATCATGAACAGCGCCAACCCGATCATGAGCCAGACATTGATCTCGCTGACCACGCGGATGCCGTTCAGTCCCACCAGGCAGGACGTGGTGTACGTGGCCGTCACCAGGATGATGGTGATGGACTGAGTGGTCAGGTCGTTCGGCAGGCCCCACACGGCGTGCAGCGCATTGCTGATCTGCAGGCCCAGGAAGCCGATCGGGCCGATGGTGCCGGCCACCACCGCGATGATGCAGGCGGCGTCGACCAGGCTGCCGATCATCCCCTTGAGCGCGCGCTCGCCCAGCAGCGGATACAGCAGCGTGCGGGGCGCCAGCGGCAGGCCCTTGTCGTAGTGCAGGTGCATCAGCACGATGGCCAGCAGGCTGCCGAGCACGGCCCAGGCCAGGAAGCCCCAGTGCACGAAGGACTGCGCCAGCGCCACGTGCGCCGCCATTTCGGTCTTCGGCAGCATCTGGGAAAACAGGGGAGGCGGACTGGCGAAGTGCATCAAGGGCTCGGCGGCGGCCCAGAACGCGCCGCCGCCCGCCAGCAGCGCGCACATGATCACGGCGATCCAGTTGAAGGTGCTGATGTCGGGCCGTCTGTCCACGCCGCCCAGGCGCACGCGGCCGCAGAGGCTGAAGCCGATGCCCAGGCTGATGACGAAGGTCGCCAGCATCAGGATCTGCCAGTACAGGCCGAACGCCTTCGTCGACCAGGCGAACAAGGCACCGACCAGCGCCGACACGGCGTCGATGTCCACCAGGGCCGCCGCCAGGAAGCACAGCAGAAAGCCGCCGCTGATGGCCAGCAGCGGCCAGTCCATGCCCTGCATGGGCGCGGGCCGCGCCCGCTCGCCGCCCGCTGCGCGGGCCGGAATCTCGTTCATGATTGTCTCCTCGTTATTTTTTCCCCGGGCCGCCCCGAGGCACAGGACCTCATCGGGGGCTGCCAGCCCGCGTGAACGGGCGTGGCGTGGGGTTTTCTTCATGGCCCCGCCGGCTCTCAAGGCCGTGGCGCGGTGCCATGCTCCAGCTGATGCAGCCAGTTCAGCCCCATGATCTTGCGCAGCTCGTCATCGACGAATCCCCGCTCGCGCAGGCCCGCCGCGATCACGGGAAAGTCCCGGCTGTCACGGAACCACGGCAGGGGCGCCGGCCAGCCCGCGTTGGCGGCCGATCCCTCGCCATAATCCTTGGCCTTGCTCCAGCGGCCGTTGCGCATCCATTCCAGCACCTGCAGCGGCTGCTGCTGGCACAGGTCGGTGCCAATGCCGATGTGGTCCACGCCCATCAGATCCGCCGTGCGCGCCACCATGTCGCAGAACTCGTCCAGGCGGCAGGCCGGGCCGCCGCGCAGATGGAAGGGATAGGTGCTGAAGCCCAGCAGCCCGCCGGATTGCGCGATCGCGCGCAACACGGCATCGGACTTGTTGCGCCGGGCAGGATGGAAGCTGCTGGGGTTGGCGTGGGAAATGATCACCGGCCGCGCGGACAGTTCGATGGCTTGCAGGGTGCTGCGCTCGGCGCTGTGCGACATGTCGATCAGCATGCCGACGCGGTTCATCTCGCCGATCACCTGCCTGCCGAAGCGCGAAATGCCGTTGTCCTCGCTTTCGTAGCAACCCGAGGCCAGCAGGCTCTGGTTGTTGTAGGTCAGCTGCATGACGAAGACCCCCAGCTGGCGAAACACCTCGACCAGGTCGATATCGTCCTCGATGGGCGAGCAGTTCTGGAAGCCGAAGAATACGCCCACCCGCCCCTCCCGTTGCGCCAGCGTAATGTCCGACGCCTGCCGCACGGGGCGGATCAGCTCGGGCCAGGCCTCGAAGCGGCGATTCCACTCCCCGATGCGCGACAGCGTCTCGCGCGCGGTCTCATGGTAGGCGATCGTCGCGTGCACGGCGCTCAGGCCGCCCTCGCGCATCTGGCGGAACAGCGCCTCGCTCCAGTTGGAATATTGCAGGCCGTCGATCACCAGCATTTCTTGCATGATCATGTTTCCTCAAGGACGGATGTAGACGGTCTTGACCGCCGTATAGAAATCGCGGGCGTACTGCCCCTGCTCCCTGGGGCCGAAGCTGGAATCGCCACGGCCGCCGAACGGCACGTGATAGTCGGTGCCGGCGGTGGGCAGGTTGACCATGACGCAGCCGGTGCGGGCGCGCCGCTTGAAATCGCTGGCATGCCGCAGCGACCGGGTGACGATGCCGGCCGTGAGGCCGAAACGCGTGTCGTTGAGCAGGGTCAGCGCATCCTCGTAATCGCGCGCCTTGATGACGCAGGCGATCGGGCCGAAGACCTCATCGCGGTTGATGCGCATGTCGTTGCGCGTGTCGACGAACAGCGCGGGACGCATGTAGTACCCGGGGCGCTCATCCTCGATGCGCTCGCCGCCGCAGGCCAGCCGCGCGCCCTCGCCCCGCGCCAGCTCGATGTAGCGCAGGTTCCGGGCCAGCTGGCCCTCGTCGATCACCGGACCGATGTGCACGCCCTCGCGCAAGGGATGGCCGACCTTCAGCTGCCCGATGCGTTCCACCAGCGCCTGCACGTAGCGATCGTGTATGCCCTCGGTCACGATCAGGCGGGATGAGGCGGTGCACTTCTGCCCGGTGCCGAAGAACGCGCCATTCACCGCGCATTCCACCGCCAGGGGCAGATCAGCGTCGTCCAGCACCACCAGGGCGTTCTTGCTGCCCATTTCCAGTTGGCAGCGCACGAAATTGGCGGCCGTCGCGGCCGCGACCCGGCGGCCGGTCTCGACCGAGCCCGTGAAGCTCAGCGCGTGGATCGCCGCCGACTGGATCAGCCGCTCCCCGACCCCGGCGCCGCTGCCCATGACCAGGTTGAAGGCGCCGGCGGGCAGGGGCTGGCGCGAGATGATCTCGGTCAGCGCCCAGGCGCTGGCCGGCACGGCATTGGCGGGCTTGAACACCACCGCGTTGCCAAAGGCCAGCGCCGGCGCGATCTTCCAGGCCGCCGTGGCCATCGGGAAATTCCACGGCGTGATGATGGCGACCACGCCGACCGGCTCGCGGCGCACCTCGATTTCTACCCCCGGGCGCACGGAGTCCGCCGTCTCGCCCAGCTGCCGCAACACTTCGGCCGCGTAGTAGTGGAAAAACTGGCCGGAACGATGCACTTCGCCCACGCCCTCGGCCAGCGTCTTGCCTTCTTCGCGCGACAGCTGCTCGCCCAGTTCGGCCTTGCGCGCGATCAGCTCGTCACCGATCGCCATGAGCACGCGCCAGCGTTCCTCCAGCCCGCTGCGCGCCCAGGCGGGCTGGGCGGCGGCCGCCGCCGCGATGGCCTGATCGACCTGATCGGCGTCCGCCTGCGCATAGCGCCCCACCACGTCTTCGGTGTCGGCGGGGCTGCGATTGACGATGCTGGAAGCGCCCTCGACCCAGGCGCCGTTGATGTAGTTGCTGAATATGCTGCTGGCCATGCCTGCCTCCCTATGCTGTTGATCGCATGGTAGGAGCCGGTACATATAAAATAAAGTTAGTTCCAACTATTGCTTGATAAGTGAAACTTACCGTGTTGCCAGACCTCAGGATCGTCCAGTTGCGCCATTTCATCTGGGTCGTGGAGCTGCAGGGGTTCCATGCCGCCGCGGAGCGGGCGCATCGCACCCAGCCCGCCATATCGCTGTCCATCCGCGACCTGGAAGACAAGCTGGGCCAGCCCCTGTTCGAAAAGCGCAACGCGCGCGTCATCAAGCCGGACCTGACGCCCTTCGGCCAACAGTTCCTCGCCTACGCCAGGGAATTGATCGACCATCACGACCGCGTGATGCGCGAGATGAACCTGGTGGCGCGGAACAAGTCCGGACATCTGCGCATCGCCTCGGTGCCATCGGTCGCCAGCCGCCTGTTGCCGGATATCCTCACGCGCTTCATCGGCCAGGATGCCGGCCTGCATGTCAGCCTGTTCGACGACAGCTCGGAGGCGGTGCTGGCCATGGTGAAGAACCGGCAAGTGGATTTCGGCATTTCCAGCGTCTGGGAACCGGAAAGCGATCTGCACTTCACGCCGATCTGGAAGGACAGCATCGGCGTGGTCTGCCACCGGGACCATCCGCTGGCGGCCAGGAAAAAACTCGACTGGCAGCAGCTGCGCGGCCACCGGCTGATCGCCAACGGCACGTCCCGGCTGCTCGCGGGGACCAGCGCCGGCGAGCTGATCGCCGAATCGCAGATCTACATCTCGAACATGATTTCGCTGCTGGCCATGATCGAGGCCGGCATGGGCATCACCACCCTGCCCCGCCTGGCGTTTCCCGCCGAGTCCGCCGCATTGCGCTTCGTTCCGCTGGCCGCGCCCCTCGCCAGCCGCGACATCGGCCTGGTGCGCCTGGCCAATCGCTCGCTGCCGGTGGCCGCGCAGGCGCTGTTCGACTTCATCCTGCGCGACAACGGCCTCGCCTCCCGGAACTGAACAGCCCCACTCATCAAAAACAGTGTCGCCATAAATTCTGCTTATCAAGCAATAGACCGATCTGAATTGCGTCGCCGGCCCGCCTGTCCCAATATCGACGGCACATCGACGCCTCGCATCCCGCTGTCCGCCATCCTGTCGCGAACGCACGGCGCCGTTCCATTGAGAGTCCAAGCATGAACACGCTCAGCACCAGGGAAACCAGCCAGGCCGAAGCCGCGACCCTGCCCATGCGCCCGGCCGGCCAGGTCATGGACCTGGAACGGCTGGGCAGCCTGCATCAGAGCCGCCTGAGCTTCATGCGCGGCCTGGTGCGCCGGATCATGCGCGAGCGCTGGCGGATCGACGCCTCGCGCTTCGAGCTGGACGCCGATGGCTACGGCACGGCGATCTACCGCATCCGCACGCCCAACGGACTGTTCAGCTTCGTGCTGTTCTCCCAGTACCTGGCGCCGGAAAAGCGCAACGACCGCGTCATCGCCAGCGAATGGGACCTGACCATGGCGCTGTGCGAAGGCGAGGTCGATCCGGACCAGCTGGACAGCCTGCGCCGCAACGTGCCCTTGCAGGAAGCCGGCAGGCTGGACGCCCGGACGATGGTGCTGTCGCGCGCCAACCGCAGCGTGCGCAATTTCGACTATGTCGTGGACGCGCTGGCCCAGGGGCGGCAGCCCGACGCGGCCCGGATCACGCGCGTCGGCTACCTGTACCGCACCACGGCGGTCTACGGCAGCGGCAAGCTGGGCATGGCCGATTGGGAAAAAATCCGGGGCAAGCATCCTGATTTCGCCCGTCCCTTCGCCGCGGAAATGTTCACCTGTTTCATGCTGCGCAACTTCAGCCTGCGGCAGGCCGAGCATATCGCCCGCCATCGCGCGCCCGCCACGGCGGTGGCGCTGAAACCGGCGCTCAAGCGCTACATCGGCATCGGCAATTCGACGGGCCTGGGCATGGCGCCCTACCTCATCAATCATCCACAGCTCATCAGCCGCTGGGTCGAGATGCGCGAACTGGCGCTCGCCCGCATCGTCGCCGCGCCCGTCGCCGCCGGCGCGCGCGCACGCCTGCCGCGGTTGCTGGACCGCGCCATCCGCCATATCCGGGAGACCCACACCGAGGACGAATGGCAGATCGGCAACAACCAGCGCACCCTCGCGGACATGCAAGCCCTGTCCGGCTGGCTGGAAGGCGCGCGGCTGGAATCCTGGAATACGTTGCTGGACTGGACGACGCGCCATTGCAGCCTGCAGGGCCAGGAACTGCTCAACTGCATCCTGCTGGAACTGCATCCTGAGCGGGTGGACGACCTGGATGAACGCCTGGCGCTGCCCGAGCGTCTGGAACTGAGGCCGGACATGCCGGCCGCCGAGCTGCGCGCGCTGATCGAATCCGCCTACCGCTGGGCCCTGGAGATCGACTTCGACGCCGACGGCGCGCAGGCGACATTCTGGTACCGGTCGCAGGAAAAGCAGGAACCCCGGCTCGGCCTGTGCGGCATCGACGCGGGCCGCGAAAAACAGATGCCGCTGGGCATCGCCCTCTTGGCGCAGCAATGCCACCGGCGGCTGGTCCGTGACCTGGCCACGCATCCTCACGACCGGGTCGCGGATTTTCTCTTCCGCCATCCCGAGGATCGCGGGATCGTTCGCCGCATCCAGACCATGGCGGCGACGCGCTACGGCGAAATCCGCGCCAACCTGCTGGACCGCGACGTGCTGCCCATGCACCTGCTGCGCTGCAAGCTGTCCTTCTTCGGCGTGAGCAAGTTCGACCCGCGCTCGCGCCTGTGGGTCCGCAACACCATGTTCCAGGGGGCTCCCTTGCTGGAAGATATCGGACAGCCCTTTGACGACGACTGGTTCCTGCCACTCGCTCCCGCCCAGGAAACCGCCTGATGCTGATCTCCGCCAACGAACTGGCCGCCCTGCTCAAACGCGTCTTCGAAGGGCTAGGCTACCCGCAAGGCCAATACGAGGATGCCGCCGCCATGGCCGGCTGGCTGCCGCTGCATGGCGAAGACGGCCTGGACGCGCTGGCGTGGCAGGCCGACCCCGCGCTGCCCGCCACCGAACTGAGCGCCCCGGCTCCCGGCCGCCTGGTCGCACGATGCCATGGTCGCAGCGCGCTGGACGCCCTGCCGTCCCTGCTGGACCTGGCCTGCCTGCGCGCGTCCCGGCAAGGCCGGATCCAGCTGGAAATCCTGGACTGCCGCGATCGCAAGTGCGTCCTCAAGCTGCTGGCGGATTGCGCCCGCAAGGGCTGCTGGGCCCAGGCGCGATGGGACGACGGCGATGCGCCAGCGCATCGCCACACCGCCTGGATCGAAAGCGGCGCCGATTATCCGAGCTACCAGACGGCGGCCCTGCCGGAACGCGGCGCTGCGGAATCGCCACGCTCCCTGACGCTGACGCTGGATATCGAGCCCCTGCCTGCTCCCGCCCTCGAGGCCGGCGCCGCCCGGATCGCCCGACGGGTCACGCCGGCGGACTACGCACAGGCCGGCCGGCGCGCGCTGGAACACGGCACGGAGGTGTCCCCGACGCTGTGGCAACGCCTGAACCGGCTCGCCGAAGCGGTCTTGGTGGAGAACTCGGAACAGTCGCGCAGCGGCGCGGGCGGTCGATGAGCCTGTAGGCCGGGGGAGCGCGAAGCCTTCCAGGTTCTCAGAACCGGATCGAGCAGCGTATCCCCGCCGGAATGGCGTTGCCCTTGTTCTCGACCTTGAGCAGCACGGTGAAGGTGCCGCTGGCGGCGTCCATCACCCTGTCGATGCGCCAGACCTTGGCCTGCAGCGGCTTGTCGCTGATGGCCTGGTTGACCGTGACCTGGGCGCCGGCATCGGCCTTGATCTGGCCGTACAGGCCGTCGGGCACGACCACCTTGACCACCAGCGGATCGATCTGCGCGAGCTTGACGATCTTGTTGTCGTTGATGCGGTCGCCGGGGCCGGCATAACGCTCGGCCACCACGCCGTCGAACGGACTCTTGATGCTGCGCTCGGCCAGGATGGCCTGTTGCAGGGCGACCTGCAGCTGCGCCTGGCGACTGCGCGACGTCATCTCGTCGTAGTCGCCGGCGGGCAGCAGCTTGCGCTGGTACAGGTCGGCGTTGCGCTCCACCACGCGGCCCAGGTAGGCGGCCTCGGCGCGGCGCAGCTGCAGCGTGGCCTCGTCCACATTGGTGTTCAGCTCGGCCACCACCTGCCCCTTCTTGACCTCGTCGCCGCGCTGCACCAGCACCTTGTTCAGCACGCCGGCCGAAGGGCTGCCCAGCTCCGACACCTGGAACGGCTCGATCAGGCAGGCCATGGGATGGCCCAGGCTGTCCGCCGGCGCGCCCAGGCTGGTCAGCGGCGGCAAGGCGGCATCGGGCGGCAGGCCCTGGGCCTGCGCGGCGCTGGCCAGCGCGGCGGCCAGGCCCAGGCAGGCGGGACGGAATGCGGCGGGAATCTTCATCTTCAACGGACCTCAGTCTCCCTGTCCGGAGAACGACAGGGAATTTTCCAATTCTTCGTCCGCGGACACCATGCTGCGGCGTTCGCGGGCCAGTTTTCTTTCGGTGCGCGCCTGCGCGTGGCTCAACCAGCGCGCCGCGACGGCACGCCAGCCGGGGAATCTCATCGCCAGCAGCGCATCCATCGGCCGCGCCCAGACGCTGTTCCTGACGCTGTCCAGCACGGCGTCCTCCAGCGACAGGATGGCCTCGGCATGGCCGGGATCGCCCTGGCGGCCGCTGCGGCCTTCGAGCTGGCGGTCGATGCGGGCGGACTCGTGCCGCTCGGTCAGGATGACGTGCAGGCCGCCGGCCTCGCGCGCGGCGTCCGACAGGGGAATGTCGGTGCCACGACCGGCCATGTTGGTGGCGATCATGATGCTGCCGATCTCGCCGGCGCGCCCGACCAGCGCGGCCTCGTCGGCGTCCTGCTTGGCGTTGAGCACGACCGCCGGCAGCGCCGCCTCGGCCAGCACCCGCGCCACGTCCTCCGACGCCGCCACCGAGCGCGTGCCGATCAGCACCGGCACGCCGCGAGCGTGCAGCGCGCGGCAGCGTTCGCGCACGGCCGCCCATTTGTCCGCCATGGTCCGGTGCACGCTGTCCGGCGCGTGGAGCCGGCGCGACTTGCGATGCGTGGGAATGCGCACCACGGGCAGGTTGTAGACGCGGCCCAGCTCCGCCCGGATCTCGGCGGCCGTGCCCGTCATGCCGGCCAGCAGCAGGTAGTGCTTGAAGAAGCGCTGGTAGCTGATGCTCTTGAGCGTGGCGCGCGGATCGCTCAGCTCCAGGCCTTCCTTGTGCTCGATCATCTGGTGCAGGCCCTGGCCCCAGGAACGGTCGGGCATGACGCGCCCGGTGAACTCGTCCACCACCATGACCTTGTCGTCGCGCACGATGTATTGCTCGTCGAGCCGGTACAGGTGCAGCACGGTCAGCGCGCTCAGGATCAGCTCTTCGCGCCGGAACGGAATGCCCCAGGGCGCCGGCAGGGCGGCGCAGGCCTGGCGCAGGTGCTCGCGCCCGGACTCGGTGAGCGCGGCCCGCCGCTGGTCCCGCTGGATCAGATAATGTTCCTCGCGCATGCCCGCCGCCAGTTCCATGGCCTGGGCAGTGACGGCGCCGCCGTCCTCTTCCTGCACACCCGAGATGATGAGCGGCGTGCGCGCCTCGTCGACCAGCACGCTGTCGGCCTCGTCCACGATGGCGAAGCACAGGCCGCGCAGGAACAGCTCGCCGACGCGCCCGTCGCCGCCGCGCAGCCGTTCCAGCCGCAGGCGGTCCTCGTCCTTGTCGTCGTCCAGCACGATCAGGTCGCGCAGATAGTCGAAGACCAGGGTCTTGTTCGAGCAGTACACGATGTCGGCCTGGTAGGCACGGCGCCGCTCGGCCGGATCCATTTCCATGCTGACCCAGGCCACGCTCAGGCCCAGCGCCTGGTACAGCGGCGTCATGATCTGCGCGTCGCGCTCGACCAGATAATCATTGGTGGTGATGACATGCACCGGCAGCCCGGCCAGCGCCGCCGTGGCGGCCGGCAGCGTGGCGGTCAGCGTCTTGCCCTCGCCGGTGTTCATCTCGGCCACCATGCCCTGCAGCATGGCCCAGCCGCCCAGCAGTTGCACATCGAAATGCGCCTTGCCCAGCGCCAGCCTGCCCGCCTGCCGCACCAGCGCGAAGGCGCGCGCGGCGCCGGCCTGGGTGATGCCGTTGCAGCGCAGGTCGAAGGCCACCTCGTCGGCGCGCGCGCGCACGCCGGCCAGATCCAGCTCGGCCAGCCGGCCGGCCTCGCGATGCACCTGCGCCAGGATGCGGCGGGTGCGCCACAGCGGCTGGCGCCGCTTGCGCGCCAGCCAGCGCAGCGCCGCCGTGCCCCAGGCCTCCAGCTTGTTGGCGTGCCGCTCGCTCTCCCTTTCGGGATAGAGCGGGTCGGGCGCCAAAGCAGCACAAATATCCATTTCAGTCATATCCACGAAGTGGAACGTCACAACTTGGCAAAACCGTCACGACCAGGGCCACACGGATCCGGCTATGCCGGTCCGTAGTGGCGCCCCCTTGAGGGGGAAGCGCGCAGCGCTGCGGGGGTGGGTTTCCTCCATTAGAGTTTTAGCTGGCGCAGCACCATCTGGCGCACGGCGTCATAGGCCTGCAGCGCGATCGGCCGGGGCTCGTGGGAGAACTTCACGTAGACGCGCGCGCCCACGTAGCCGCGCGGCGCGTCCGGCGGCAATTGCAGGTCCATGACGAACAGGTTCTCCGCCGACTTGGCCCGCCCTTCCTGCGACTTGCGCGGATCCACGCCGATGCTGCCGCCGCCCTGCAGGCTCAGCGCCATGCTGGGCAGCTCGTCGGTGGCCGACGGCACTTCGCGCAGGACGCGCGCCTCGAACACGCGGCCCGCGTCCTGCACCAACCGCACGCGCACGCCTTCCAGCGAGCGATGGATCCGCTCCAGGCTGGACTGCGGCACCACCACGCGCACCGTCTCGGCCTCGGTCAGCACATAGCCCAGCAGCTCGCCGCGCTGGACGTAGCGGCCTGTCATGTCCTCGGGCTGGGCCGAGACGTAGCGGCCGGCGTGCCGGCTGCGCACCTGCTGCGACTGCACCTGTTCATCGACCGCGCGCTTCTCGGTCAGCAGGCTCTGCCATTGATGGCGCGTGATGGCGGCCTGCACCGGGTTCTGGGCATGGGCCTGCACGTAGCGTGCCTGGTACTCGTCGACCTGCGCGGCCAGCATGGCGTCGCGCCGCTGCAGTTCATCGTTCTCCAGCGCCAGCAGCGGCGCGCCCGCCGCCACGAGCGCGTCGTCCGCCGCCTGGCGCTCGCGCACGAAGCCGGCCACCGGCGCGCGCACCTGGGCCGACGGCGGCACCCAGACCACGCCCTCGGTATCGGTCGAGGACGGCATGGGCACGGCGCCCGCCAGTCCCGCCGCCGCCAGCACGCAGAGCGCGGTGATGGCATAGGAGCGTCCCCGGCGCGCCTGGATCTGCGGGTCGGTGAACAGCTGCCGCGCCAGCCGCCACAGCGGCATGACGATGGTGTTCAGGATGGCCCAGCAGGCCAGCAGGACGCCAAAGAAAAAGAACTGCCCCGCCACCAGGAAGATGGCCAGGAACATGATGAACATGCGGTAGACGAAGGACAGCAGCGCGTAGCCCACGAACCACCACTGCTCGCCCCGGCTGGCGCGCGGCGCCTCGACGGCGGCCAGGCCCAGCACATAGCGCTTGAACAGATAGCCCAGCCAGGCATTGGCGCGCTGCCCCAGGTTGGGAATCTCGATGGCGTCCGACAGCACGTAGTAGCCGTCATAGCGCAGCAGCGGATTGCCATTCATGAAGAGCGTGGACACGCCGCACAGGATGATGACGTTGTAGGCCACGGACCGGCCCAGGCCCGGCTCCAGCTGTGTCCAGGCGATCATGGCCAGCGCCGCCAGGAACAGCTCCACCAGGATGCCCGCCGCCCCCACCAGCATGCGCCAGCGCTTGTCGGCGAAGCCGGCCGCCGCCGATGCGTCCACGTAGGGAATGGGCACCAGCAGCAGGAACATCAGCCCGATCTCGTGGACCTCGCCGCCGCGCGCCTTGACCGCGCAGGCGTGGCCCAGCTCGTGGACGGCCTTGACCAGCGGATACACCAGCGCCATGGCCAGCACGTTGCCGGCCGAGAACACCTGGTCCCAGACGTTGTGCGTCAGCGCCTTCCAGTGCATGGCGCCCAGCGAGGCGCCGTAGAGCACCACGGCCAGCCACAGCAGCCCGCCCACCCAGGTGAACAGCCAGCGGTAGTACGGCAGCGCGGCGCTCAGCCAGCGGTCGGGATCGAGCAGCGGCAGCTTGAGCGCGCTGGGATTGCCGACGTACTGCTTGATCTTCTGCGCCCGCTGGCGCCGGCGGCGCTGCACCAGGTCGCGCACGTCCGGCGCGCGGTCGGTCATCAGCACGTCGGCGCGGTGCAGCTGGGACATCAGGCGGATGACTTCGTCCTGCGGCATGGCGTCGTCGTCCAGCTGGGCGCAGGCGGTCTCCCAGATCTGCTGCACGCTGCGGCGTCCGTCCATCAGGCTGATCAGCAGGTTGGCCTCGGGCGTGTAGCGGTGGAACTCGCCGTTGCTCTGGTCCTGCATCACGTACCAGACCTGCCCCCGGTAGGTGTGGCGCTGGATGTGGATGTGCGAGCGCAGGCGCGGCCGCAGCGCGCTGACGCGGTGCCAGGAATTGCTGTAGAGGGCGGTGGCCGTCATGTTCCGCTTCCTACCCGAACCAGGCCCACCACTTCAGGCGCAGCCAGTCCATGAAGCCGTGGGTCCAGATCCAGGCGTAGCGGCGCTCGCCGATGTCGATACGCCCCACCCCTTCCATGCCCGGACGCAGCGTGGCGCTCTCGCCCGGCGCCAGGCTGGCCTCCAGGCGGAACACGGTCTTGCCTTCCTGGACCTGGGCCAGCGGCACGATGCGCGTGACCGTGAACGGGATCTGCCGGTCGGGCATGGCGGCCAACGCCACCCTGCCGGTCTGCCCCACCGCCACGTCGTCGATCTGGCGGTCCTCCACGTCGAGCCACAGGCGGTAGCCGTCCAGCGGCGAGAGCTTGAACAGCTCCTGCCCGCGCTTGACCGCCTCGCCCAGCTGCTGGCTCAGGTCGCCGCTGACCAGCACGCCGTCGAACGGCGCGCGCAGGCTGGAACGCTGGATCTGCTGCCGGTAGAACTGGATCTGGGCCATGGCCTGGCGCGCCTGCGCCTGGGCGATGGCGGCGGCGGCGCTGTCGCCGCGCGCCATGGCCTCCTCGCCCTGGCGGCGGTACTGCACCTCCAGGTTGCCGGCGCGCAGCAGCTCCAGCTCGGTCTCGCGGGTATCCAGCACGGCCAGCACGTCGCCCTGCCTGACCTCGTCGCCGGCGCGGCGGGCGGCCTCGGCGATATAGCCCTCGAACGGCGCCGCGACCACGCGCTGCACCACGCCCTGCACGGTGGCGGACGCGCCGACGCGGTAGGGGCCGTGCGCCAGCGCGGCGAACAGGACCAACGCCACCGCGGCCAGCACCAGCAGCTTGCGGCCGATGTAGCGCGCGCCGAACAAGCGGCCCGCTTCGCGCAGCAGCGCGTCGCGACCCTTGCGCCACAGCGGCCGCTCCTGGCGCAGCCGCTGGTACAGCACCCGGCCCGCCAGCAGCGCCACGCTCTGGCACAGCTCGATGTCCTGGCGGTCGAAGCCGCGCCCGTCCGGCCGCTCGAACAACAGGGCGCCGCGCGCCTCGGCGTCGGGCGCGAAGGGCACGGTCAGCACATGGCGGTTGCCGAACTCGCGCGCCAGCTTGTGGTGGGCGCGCAGCTGGATGGTGCGGCCCTCGTCCAGGGGCAGGCAGAGCGTGGTGTTCTGGTCCACGGCCTCGTCCATGGCCTCGGCCACCGCCTGCACCAGGTTCATGTTCTGCACCAGGCGGCTGCTGTGCGACAGCGCCTGCACCTTGATGCGCCCGTCCTGGCGAAAGCCGATGCTCACGCGGTCGCATTCCATGCGGGTCGCCAGGTCGGTCACCAGCGTCAGCGCCACGTCCTTGAAGCGGCCCTCCTTCAAGGCGCGCGCGACGCTGTTGACCACATACATCAGCCGCTCGATGGTCAGCGCGCTGTCGTTGCGCTCGCCCTGCAGCAGCCAGGCCTCCAGCACGCCGGCCCCCCAGCGCAGGGCCTGCACCACGGGCTCGGGCGGCTGCGGCGCGGTCTCGAAGGCGGCCACGCCATGCAGGCGGCCGCCCAGCACGATGGGATAGGCCACGGTCAGCGCGCGGCCGTCGGCGGCCACGGCCGTCTCGCGACCCTGCAGGCAGTCGTCCACCAGGTTGTAGAAACCCGGCCCGGGACGGCTGCCGGCGGGCGTGGCGGCCGCCACCTCGAACGGCCCGGTGTCCGGCTCGCCCAGGATCAGCGCGCCATGGCGCAGGTCCGCGAGCTGGCTGGCCTGCAGGGCCACCCAGGCTTGCAGGAACGCCTGCCGGTCGGCGCTGGAAGACAGCGCCGACCACCAGGCCAGGTCCGCGCGCTTCACCTGCGCGGCGACGATCGGATCATTCATCCTCGCTCAGGGCCTGCGCCTCCTCCAGCGGCATGTCCTGGCGGATCATGCGCACTCCGGTCTTGCGGCGGGCCTTGTTCTCCCATGTATTGGTTTTGGAATTGAACACCACCGAGCCGGTCGCGCCCAGCGCGCCGGACAGGCCCAGCACGCCCACGCCAGCCGCCAGGGCCGCGCGCTCGTCAGGCTCCCGCTCCGGCTCGGCGGACGGCCGGGGCGCCGCCTCGCCGGCGGCTGCCTGCGGACGCGGATCCTGCTCCTGCCCGCTGGCCTGCGGCTCTTGCTGCTGCTCATCCTGCTCCTGACGCGCGCCGTCCCCCGGTGCTTCCGTCCCGGCCGCGCCGGACGGCGCCATGCTCCGGCCTGCGTCCGACGCACCGGCGCCGCCGCGCATGCTGACTTCGCCAGGCGCGGCATCGCCGGCAGCATAGATCGAAATGCCGCCGTCGTGGCGTTCGATGACGATATCCGGACGCTCCGGCGCCACGCTGACGCGGCCGCCATCCTGCGCGGCGTGGCCGGCGGACAGGAAGGCCACGCTGCGTTGCGTCCAGGCGCGCTCGAAGACCGGATGCGGCGCATGCCCCAGCGTGCCGGGCCAGGAATACAGCGCTTCCAGCGAGCGGGTGATCAGGTCGGGCGAGTTGCCGCCCGGGCCGAAGCGCGTCAGGTTGACGATGCGGCTGCCGGACTGATCGAAGTAGATGGCCGCGAAATCGCCCACCATCACGTCCTTGGAGAAACTGCCCCGGAACATGTCGGAACCGCTGCCGCCCAGCATGAAATTGCCGCCGGTGCCCGCCAGCAGGATGTCGTTGCCGCCGTAGGCGATGTCCAGCGTCTCGGCGACGCTGAAGCGATCGTTGACGAACGTCACCCTGCCGTTGTCGCCGAACATGACGTTGGATCCGGCGCCGCTTTCCAGCACGTCGTTGCCGACGCCGCCGATCATCACGCCTTCGCCATTGTTGTAGAGCGAATTGTTGCCCCCCTGCGAGGGGAAGGTGGAGGCGAAGGACAGGATGCGCCCCGCCGCCGTATACAGCGCCTGCGCCGCGTTGCCGGCCATCAGGTTGAAGCCGCCGGCCGCCCGGATGCTGTCGTCGCCCATGCCGCCGAACAGCACGTTGCGCCCGCTGCCAACCGAGATGGCATTGCTGCCCGTCGCCGCCACATTGATGGTTTCCAGCGCGAGCAGGCCGGCGCCCGCCAGGTAACGGGCCTCGCCGCCCGGCGCGGCGGGATCGATGAAATCGCCCCGGTCGCGCAGGTAGTTGACCGGCGTCACCGTCACGATGCGGCCGAAGTTGGCGAACACGATGTTGTTGCCGTCGCCCGCGGTGATGGTGTTGCCGCCCCCGGCCAGCCGGTCCGCCGCCGCGCCCACCGCCTGTCCGGCGGCCTGGTCCGGACTCAGCACCAGCGTCAGCGCGTACAGCGAACGCAGGTCCGGCGAGCTGCGCATGTCCATGGGCGCCCCCAGGTCGATGTTCAGGCCGGCGTTGCCGAACACGATGTTGTTGCCGTGGCCGGCGTGGATCGTGTTGTTGCCGCCGCCGCCGGCGATCAGGTCGTTGCCCGAGCCGCCGTGGATCAGGTCGTCGCCAGCGCCGCCGTACAGGATCACGCCCTGGGTCGCCCCGCGCGCGTCCAGCACGTTGTTGCCCGCCCGGCCGAAGGCCAGCGCCTGGCCCGCCACCCGGTGGCCCGGCGTGGCGGTGTAGTAGCGATCGTCCTGGCTGGTGGAGCCGAACAGCAGCACCGGCCGGCTGGCGCCGCCCACGGTATCGCCCTGGACCACCAGCGTGTTGTTGCCGCCGCCGCCCTGCACCAGGGTCACGGTGCCCACCGGCGCATGGCGCACGGTGTAGGTATCGTCGCCCTGGCCCAGCATGGCGTTGACCGACTGCACGCCGTGGAAGACGATGCCGCGGTCATAGCCATGGACGCCGGCTTCGCTGGCCTGGAAGATGCTGCCCGCCGCCGCGCCCACGCCCGGCGTCATGCCCAGCCCGGTGATGCGGCCGAAGTCGCCCGCCTGCGGGTTGTTGTACAGCCGGCCCAGGCCGCTCAGTTGCCCGGCCATGTCCTGCATGCCCACCTGGCCGGTAAGCGTGCCGTCGTCGAACAGGCGGATGCGGTTGTTGGCCGCCGCCGTCGGCGCCTGGCCGGTGTTGCGCGCGCCAAGCGGCGCGTCGGTTTCCCCGGGCAGGCCCACGCCGGCGCGCAGCGCGCCGTCGTAGTCCGGCTTGTCCAGCGCGCCGCCCTCGATCAGCAGGCTGCCCTGGATGCCGGACACATCATGCGGCTGGTCCGGATAGTTGGCGTAGCTCACGCCCGTGACCGGATCCACGACGATCGCCGGCTGGTCGGTGGCGCGCGGGGCGCGCACCTTGCCCGGATCGTTGGGCGGTCCGGCGTGGCCCGGATCGGCCACCGGCACGACGATGGACGGCAGGGCCACATCGTGCATGCCGGGCAGCGTCGTGAACAGCGTGGCCGACAGCCGCAGGTCGCGGCCGGCCAGGCTCGCCGGCGGCAGGCCGATGCCCGTGCCATCCTCCAGCTTGACCAGCACCTGCCGGGTCGTATCCCAGCCCTGCCCGCCGGCGCCATTGGCGTCGAACGCCAGCACCACGCTCTCATGCCAGGTCTGGCCGCCGTCGGTCGACAGCAGCAGGCCACGGCCCTGCAGGCCCTGGCGCACGGCCGCCAGCCCATCGGCGACGGACAGGCCCGTGCCTTGCGCCAGCGAGCCGTAGAGCGCGGACGCCAGCATGGCGCTGGTCAGCGACACATAGGCCTGGCCGCTGGCCGGACGCGGCAGGATGCCCGTGTCCAGGTTCACCGACAGCGCCAGCGGCGCGCCGCCGCCGTTCAGCGCGCCCGGCTGGGCGGTGACGACGACCGGCTGCTTGCCGTCCAGCACGCCGCGCGAGCCATCGCGGCCGCTGACGATGGTATTGCCCGCCACATCGCCCGACAGGTCGAAGGTGTTGCTGCCGCTGCCGCCGATCAGGGTGGTGATCACATTGCTGCGCGTGGACAGCACATAGATGTGGTCGTTGCCTTCGCGCGCGTCCAGGTTCACCCGTTGGATGTTCTGGTAGCGGGTGTTCAGCCCCGCGCCACGCAGGCCTTCCTGCGTCAGCGCGAAGGCATCGTCCTCTTCCGTGCCCAGCGTGGTGTAGGTGTTCACGCCCGCGCCGCCGTCGATGGACAGTTCGCCGTTGACCACATAGCCGCGCGCGCCGCCGGCCTGCGCCTGATCCTGCTTGAAGGCGTAGACCATGAAGGCGTCGTCGCGCTTGCCGCCATGCAGCGCCAGCGGCGCGGCATTGCTGTAGACGCGGAACACGTTGACGCTGTTCTCGGCGCCGTAGATCGTCATGCCATGGCTGTTGCCGCGCGACAGATAGCCCTGCGTGGTGCGCACGGTATCGATCCGGTCGCCCTCCGCCACGCTGGGCGGCAGCCGGTCCAGCCCATACAGCTGGCCGATCTGGAACTCGTTGCGCTTGGCCGGATCACTGCCGCGGCCGCCGTCGATGACGACCTGCGTGCCGGTGTCGTCGATGTAGAAGCGATTGCCGCCGTCCACCGCGTTCAGGCGCAGCCCGCCCGTGCTGGTCCGGTCGTAGTTCACGCGCTGCACCGCGTCGGCGTAGCCCGCGCCCTGCGGCGTCAGCTTGGCCAGATAGCCGGCGCGCAACAGGAAGGTCTCGTCCTGCGCGGTGCCATTGATGGTCAGCTGATTGACTCCCGCCAGGTTCTCGCGGCCCTGCCCGTCGGAATGATGGACATTGATCAGCACGGAGGTCAGCGCCTCGGCCAGATTGACGATGACGCGGTTGGAGCCCGCGCCGCCGTCGACGTCGACGCGATCGACCTGGCCGGGAACGGTCTGCTGGCTGCTCAGCGACGGCAGCTGGTCCAGCACGATGAGGTCGTTGCCCGCTCCCCCGGAAATCGACACGCCGCCCGCCAGCGCCCGCGCCGACAGATAGATGTAGTCGTCGCCATCGCCGCCCAGCACCGTCGCCCCAGCCCCCAGCAGGATCCGGGACATCCAGATCTTGTCATTGCCGGCGCCGGATTCGACGTGCAAACGGCCCAGGAAGTCCGCCATCGACAGGCTGATGAGATCCTGGCCCTTGCCGGTCAGGATCGTCGTCGCGCCGTGCTGGACGGTCTCGGACAGCAGCACGCGGTTGTCGCCGTCGCCTGCGTCGATCCGCAGCATGCCCTGGCCGACTGTCCGGGTCAGCGTGATCTGGTCGGCGTCCCTGCCGGTGGTGATGGACGTATCGCCGCCCATCGTGACCGTGTCCAGCGCGACGACATTGGCGCCGTCTCCGGCGTTGATCGTCAGGCCGCCGGTCAGGCCGCTGTTGAGCAGCGTGATCTGGTCCGCGTCCTTGCCGGTCGTGATGGACGTATCGCCGCCCACCGTCGTGGTGTCCAGCTTGACGATATTGCCGCCGTCGCCGGCGTCGATCGTCAGGCCGCCGGCCAGGCCGCTGTTGACCAGCGTGATCTGGTCCGCGTCCTTGCCGGTCGTGACGGACGTATCGCCGCCCACCGTCGTGGTGTCCAGCTTGATGATGTTGCCGCCGTCGCCGGCGTCGATCGTCAGGCCGCCGGCCAGGCCGCTGTTGACCAGCGTGATCTGGTCCGCGTCCTTGCCGCTCGTGATGGACGTATCGCCGCTCACCGTCGCCGTGTCCAGCGTGACGACGTTGCCGCCGTCGCCGGTCAAGATGGACAGTCCGCCGCCGACGCGCGTGCCGATCACGGATACCGTGTCGTCGCCCGCGCCCGTCTCGATGCGCACGCCGCCCGAGGTTTCGGTAGACTGCAGCGCCACGCGGTCATCACCGTCCTGCGTGGACACCGTCAGCAGCTGCTGCGCGATCAGGCGCGCGCGGATCTCGATATCGTCCTGGCCGGACCCGCCCAGGATCTGCATCGTGTTGCCCTGGGTCAGCAAGCCGTTGCCGTCCAGCGCGCCGCCAGCGTCGGCGGTCGCGCCGAAGCGGACGGTGTTGGCGCCGGTCTCGCTGCCGTGGATGACGATTTCCGGCGCCAGCAGGCGACCGTCTATCGTGATGGCCGAGGCCTTGCCGTAGGCGCCGCGATCATCGCGGTCCACGCGCAGGTTCATGCGCTGTCCGGCCGAGATCAGACCGCCGGGCTGACCATTGGACGAAGCGGCGACATACAGGTTGTTGCCGGCCAGCAAGCTGGCCACGCCCACGGCGCTGAGCGCCGAACCGGCCGCCACATGAATGTCCCCGCCCACGCCGGCCGCGCTGGAGCGCGCCGCCAGCCAGACGTTGCGCGCCTCGATCCGGCCCACGTTGAGCGCCAGCGTCTGCGTGGCGCCCAGCGCATCGTCAGCCTGGGCCACCTGCACCAGCGCGACGTCGCCGCCGGCCGTGGCATTGAGCGTGGCCTGCGGCCCGATGGCCGCCACGATCAGCGCGTCGTTGACCGCCGCGCCCGCCGCGTCGGACTGGCCGTAGCCGCCGACCGAGCCGGCCGCCGTGAAGTACAGGCTGCCGCCAATGACGACCGGATCGGCGCGGCCGGCGGACAGGCCCGGATGCGCCGTCTTGTCGTTGACGATACTGGCCAGGCTGCTCAGGCGGATCTCGTCGCGGTTGCGCGATTCCACATGCGCCAGCGCCAGGTCATGCGCGCCCAGCTGGCTGATCGCCACCGACCCTTGGGCCAGCGCGATCAGATAGCCCGACAGATCGGTCAGCAGCGTCTGCGCCGCCACGCCGATGCCGCCGGACAGGGTGCCCAGCCAGGCATTGCGCGCGGTCAGCGCGGTCTGGCCCGGCGCCGTGCCGTTCAGGATGTCTTCCAGCGCGTAGATCCGCGCGTCGCCGCGCAGTCCATTGCCGTCCGCCACCGTCACGCCGCCCAGGCGCAGGCCATGCAGGCCATAGACGTTCAGGCTGGTTCCGGCCTGCGCCTTCAGCACGGCCTGGCTGTCGCCGGCCGACAGATTGACCAGCACGGGCGAACCTTCCGCCGACAGGTCCGCGCCCAGCTGGCCGACGGACTGCCCCGCGATCAGGACCACCTCCCGCGCATAGCCCAGCGCCGCCAGCGCCTGCGCGCTCAGCTCGCTGAGCGTGACGTTGGCGTACTGGCGCTGGCCCGCCGCCGTGGCGTTCAGGATCGACTGCCCCGCTTGCAGCGTGACGTTGCCGCTGGCGATCACCTGGCCCACGCGCAGGTTGGCGTCGGCCTGGTAGCTGGAGCCGGCCTGGGCCGTTCCCTTGGTATTGGCCAGCACCAGGTTCAGGTCGACGCCGCCCTGCTGCGCCACCCGCGCCACGCCGCCCGCCTCGACATAGAGCGCATGGCCCGCGCCCAGGTTGAGTTGCAGCGCCTTGGCGCCGTCGTACTGGTAGATGCCGTTGGCGTCGCGCGTGCCGCCCACGATGTCGCGGTTGGCGACCAGGCTGACCTGGCCCTGGCTTTCCAGCGTGCCCGCGTCGGTGCCGATGATGGAACCGCCCTGGGCGCTGACCGTGATGGTGATGCCCTTGGCGGCATGGATGTCGCCCAGGCGGATGCTGCCCCGGGGCGAGTCCAGGCCCACCGTGGTGTCGCTGTAGGCCGACACCACGCCGTCGACCGCCTGTACCGCCAGCGAGCGGGTCAGGTTGATGGTGAGATAGCGCGGATCGCGCATATCGCCCACCAGCGCGCCCGTCTTCAGCTGCTGCGCGCTGGCGCCGTCCTGCGCCACGAATGGCACTTCGACGGCCTTCCAGACCGGGTCCAGGAAGCCGCTGCCGATGTCCACCACCTGCAGGCCGGCGGTGCGGGCCGCGGCGATGTTCGCCTGCAGCTGCGCCAGCTGTCCGCCGGTCGCGCCCTCCAGCATCCGGCTGTTGTAGACGAACACCTCGCGGCTGTTCTCGAACAGGCCAAAACGGTCGGCGAACAGGAATTGCAGTTCGGAGCCCGCCGCCAGCCTGGCGCCGAGCTGCAGCGCGGCATCGTTCGAGAACATCGGATTGACCGCCCGCCACAGGCTGGCGTCGGTGAAGTCCACCTGGGCGCGGTCCAGCGGCACCGTGCCGGCGGGCCCGATGTAGCGGTACAGCGTGTGATAGACGCCCGCCAGGTTGGCGGCATTGGCGCGCGACAGGATGGCCTTGTCGGCTTCCGGCAGCGCGTCGAAGATGTTGGCGCGCTGGTCGCCGCTGATCGTGCTCAGGTCGGGCAGTTTCAGCGTATATTCGCCCAGCCGCGCGCCGATCGAGCCCTGGCCCGAGGTGCGCAGCGTGATGCCCTGCCCCGCCTTCACGTTCAGGAAGCGATCCGCCGGCGGCACGCCTTCGGACTGGCTGTCGATGTCGAAGACCTTTTCGTTGATGGTGGCCGACACCGGATACAGCAGGTTGTTCTCGATATTGCGCAGCGTCGCCGCCGAGAAATAGAAGAAATACCCCGTCTGGTAGCTGCTGCCGTACAACGCGATCTCGTCGGCCGTCTGCGCCGGCGCGTCGGTCTTCTGCACATAGTTGCGCACATAGGCCTGCGCGCTCGCCAGGTCGGCGGCCTTGAAGTCCACCGTGACGGCCTTGCCCATGCCGGGATACAGGGCCAGCAGCGCATCGTTCTGGCCCGCGCCGGTCTGGTAGAGCATGGCGTCGGCCAGCGTGGCCGCCAGGCGGATGCTGCCGTCGGCGCCGACGATGGCGTAGTAGGCCGTGTCGGCCCGCATTCCGCCGACCGCGTCGCGGAAGTAGATCTCGTCGCCGGTCGCCAGCGCGCGCAGGCCGCCCTTGCCGTCGTCCACGATGAACATGTTGGCAAGCTTGAAGCTGCCGTCGGCCAGCCCCGTCAGCGCCGACGACGCGCCCACGGCCGAGCTCAGGCGCTCGCGCCAGTAATTGTGATACTCGGCCGTCTGCGCCAGTTCCTTGTTCACGGCGTAGTCATAGACCACCTGGTTGCGCACCGACTTCACCAGGTCCTGGACGCCCGTCAGGTTCAGGCTGGACGGCAGGTGATTGGGGTCGTAGGCCTGGTTCCTGAACTGCTCGTGCAGCGCCTGCATCTGCGCGCTCAGGCCCGCCGGATCCGCCACGGCCTGGGCCTGGAACAGGTGCGTGCTGACCGTGAACGTGCCGCGCAGATTGGCCGCGGCGAATCCCGTCAGCAACTGCGGCATGATGCCGGCGTCGGTGAACAGCGATTTAATCAGGGCCTGCCCGTCCGGCGTCTGCTTGAGCTGCTCGAACTGCTGGTACAGCATGGCCTGTTCCTTGGACGCGAACAGGCGCACGCGGTTGCCGCCCTCGACCAGCACGTAGTAGGCCACGTTGTTCTGCAGGCTGATGGTCTTGCCGTCCTTGGCCAGCGCGTCGTTCAGGTAGACCCGGTCGTAGTTCTGCAGATTGCGGTAGCCGGTCACGTTGCCGGCGGCATCGAGCACCGGCACGATGTCGGTCTTGGTCAGGGTGATGACATCGTCCGTGGCGACGGACGCGCCGCTGGCCGAGGCGTCCAGCAGCCTGACCGAGATGGCGCCGGGCGTGGCGCCCACGGCCTTCAGGATCTGCTCCAGCGTCAGCGCCTCGCCGTTGGGCAGGAAGGCGTTGTCCGCCGTGTCGGCCAGCGTCACGACGCGGCCGTTCACGCTCTTGATGTAGTAGACCAGCGTCTGGCTGGATCCTGCGAAGCTCAGCTCCACGCGCTGGCCGCGCGTCAGCGCGTCGTTGCCGGCCAGCGTCAGCGAGGCCGCGCCCTTGGCGGCCAGCGACTGCTGCGCGAAGCCGGAGTCGACCAGCCGGATGCCCGCGTTGATGACCATGCCGCCCAGATCGATCGGCTTCTGGCTCCAGTTCGGATCATTGGTGTCCAGATTGCGGTAGGCATACAGCGCCTTGAGCTGCGATTCCTCGGCGTAGACATCGCCGGCGAACACGATCCGGCCCTTGAGCCAGGCGCTGTCCGGGCTCTGGGCCGTCAGCGGATTGCCGAACTCGTCCACCACGGACACGATCTTGAGCTTGCCGTTGTCATAGACGCCCAGCTGATGGCCCGTGCGCGTGGTGCCATCGTTGGTCATGAACAGGTCCAGGCCGGTCAGCGAAATGTTCTGGCCGCTGGCAAGCAGGGACTTGATCGCGTTGAGCATCTGGATGCGCGCGGCGTCGCTCAGGTTGGACGCGCTCAGGTCCCAGCTGAAGCCGTTGCCCAGGCTCACATAGTTGCCATACCTGGCCGCGCCGCCCGTCGTCGTCTCGGTGTACTGGTAGAAGGTCAGGTTCTGATTGCCCCACCAGCCCCAGGCCGAGCGGCTGTCCACCGCGAGCGAGCCCTGCATGAGCGCGGTCGCGCCCAGGCCGCGCCGGATCGCATAGGCGATCTCGCCCTTGTTGTCGCCCTTGCCCAGGCCCGTCAGGCCGAAGCTCAGTTCGGACGGCAACTGCCGGGCGATGACGGCATCGCTGCCGTTGCGCACGTAGTAGTTCTTCAGCGTGACGGTATCGTCCAGCACCAGCGACAGATAGTTGTCCGGGTGGTAGATCCCCATGGACGTCGAGCCGTCCGCGCGCTTCAGGTCGAAGGACTGGATCCGGCGCGTGACCTCGACGCCGTCGATGGTCAGCTTGATCTCGCTGCCCACCAGGCCGTTGGCCGGGTCGTTGAGCCAGGCGACGTATTCCTGCACCGACGAGACGTTGGCCGGAATCTGCCAGCCCAGGGCGGCCCCGGCCAGCGCGATGGTATTGCTGGTGACGCTGCGCTGGATCACCGAGCCAGCCTTGCCCAGCGAGGTGTTGGTCAGCAGGTCGTACAGCGAGCCCGGGCCGGTCGCGATCTTGGCCGAGGGATGGGCGGTGTTGTAGGCGTTGATCGCCGCGATGACCGCGTTCGTGATGTCGGTGTCGCCAGCCGGCGGGTTCGCGACCTGCGTCCCGTTGGCCGGCACCCCGGGCCGCGCGGCCTTGACGTTGTCGGCGTAGTTCTCGCCGCCATACTCGCCGCTGCCGCCGCCCAGCACCACGTTGAGCGACACATGGCCGTTGGTCGACGCGGAGATGCCCACATAGGGCGTCTTCAGCGTGATCAGCACCGTGTCGAAGTCCTGCGATCCCCAGTACCCACCGTTCTTCATGACCGGCAGGATCTGGTCGATCAGCAGCTTCTGGCCGCCGATCTCCACATAGGTGTACTTGCGCAGCGCGGCCAGCACGTCCGCGCCATTGCCGCTGGCGGCCAGCTGGTTCAGCTGCGCCTGCGTGAACGTCATCTGCAGGACGCCGGACCCCAAGGTCGACGCCGGCAGCGTCGCCGGCAGGGTGAAGCGGATCGGCAGGTTGGCGTTGGACGTGTCGGTGGCGCCGGCCAGGCCATAGGCCGGGCCGAACAACACGCCCTGGCTGCCGGCGGTATAGCCGAGCGAGGCCATCGACACCGGCGCGGCAAACAGGCCGGTCGCCGAATCGTAGACCGAGAACTGGAAGCGGTAGTTCAGGCCGTCGTTCGACACCGCGATCAGCTTGCCCAGGATTTCCTGGCGCGCGTTGCCGTTCAGGCTGTTGTTGTACGCCAGGCGCACCAGGCGCCCGCCGTCCACCGCCGCCTTCAAAAGGGCCTCGTAGTCGCCGGCGCGCTCGAAGGCCACGGCCAGGTAGCGTCCATCGCCTTCGAGCTGGGTGCTCAGGAAGGTCCCGGCGCCGCCCAGCGTGATGCTGGCCACCTGCAATGCCCGCACGCCCGACCAATAGCCTTCGTACTGCGCGATCTGCGCGTTCAGGTCCGCCAGGATCCTGGCCGTGACCGTGGGATAGGCCTTCTCGGTCGCGCTGCGGGTATCGGCCTTCTCGCCGTCCAGCAGCGAGCCGCCGTTGAGCGTGATGCTCACGCTGCCCAGCTGCGAATACACCGAGGCCTGCGGATTGACCCAGTTCACCGGCTTGACCAGCACCAGGTCGGCGTTGGCCACGTTCTGCGCGATGTAAATGCTCTTGTCGGCGCCGGCCACGCCGCCGGCCAGCCCGGCCTGGGCCGCGAAGCCCTGGCGCGCATGGATGGACAGCGCCTTGGCGGCCGTGCCGATGGCGCCGTAGCCGGCGTTCAGCTCGACGCGGTTGCCCAGCACCACGGCGTCGTTGCCAGCCGAGGCGTGCGCGTAGATGCCGTTGAGCGCCTCGATGTAGACGGTCCCGGCCGACGAAGCCACCTTCTGCAACATGGCGCGGGAGCTGGTTCCGCCCTCGGAGAAATAGGTCAGCCTGATATCGTTGCGCGCCTCGGCCCGGGTATAGCCCGCCGAACCCATGACGTTCAACTGGATGGAACCGCCCAGCGCGTAGGCCTCGACATTCACCGAGGCCGTGCCGGGCTGGATCTGGCCATTGGGATCGCGCGCCAGGATGCCGACCTCTCCGCGAGTCGTGATGGACGTCGACTTCGACGACGACACCGCCTCGATTCGCACGGTCTTGCCATTGCCGACGATCACGTTGCCGCCCAGCGTCACGTCGCCGTTGCTGCGGATATAGACCGCGTTCGGCTGCGCGCTGGAGCCCAGGAACGTCAGGTTGATGTCCTGCGAGGCCGGCACGTAGAAGGTATAGAGCTCCTGCTGCTTCTTCTCGACCACCTGCGTCAGCGTGGTGGTCTTGGTGCGCAGCCAGCCGCCGCCGCTGGAATGCGGCCCGTCGTTGCGCACGATGACGCTGGTGTTGTACTTGCGGTAGGTGACGACGAAGTCGGAACTCTCCAGCTGCTGGCCGCCCACCGTCACCACGCTGAAGCGGCCCAGGCCCGGAATGTAGATCGGGCCGTTCGGGTCCGCCCTCAGTTCCTGCTTGCCGCTGCCTTCCACGTAGTTGGGCAGGACCACGTCCTTGAGTTTGCCGCCGAGCTGGTCCTTGAGCACGCCAGGCACGGAGGATTCACTGGTGTAGGCCACCACGGTCGACACCAGCACCGGGCGCGACTGCGCATAGGTGACGTAGGGGCCCTTCTTGGTGGTGTTCTTGTTGGTCAGCCAGCCCAGCGGATCGACGCCGTCGCCGATCAGGTTGAGCTGCTTGGTGACGTAGGTGGTCGTGGTCGTTTCGCTGGATTCCCAGCCCATGACCCAGACCATCACCTGGCCTTGGGCCGGTTTGTAGGTGGTGGTCAGCTGGCCGCCCAGGTTCCCCACCACGGCACTGGAGCCGGCCGTGTTGCCCGGGCCGCTGCCGCTGTCGTAGACCCAAACCCAGCCCGGCTGCCCCAAGCCGGCGTTCGTCACCTGGACGAACTTGTTCCAGACCGTGTGCACCACCTGGTCCGCGCCGTTGAGCTCGTACAGGTCGCGCTGGCCGCGCGCGGTGTCGATGATCTCGATGCGGCCCTTGCGGTAGGTGCTGACGTCGATGTCGCCGGTCACCAGCGCGTAGGTGGTCTGGTTGTCGATGCGCACCGAGGCGTAGCCGTTGGCGACGATCAGATTGCCGTTGCCCACCGAGATGATCTGGCCCGTCAGCGTGATGCTGCCTCCGGCCAGCCGGATCGGATCCAGGATGATGGTCTGCGTGGCGTAGTCGAAGCGGCCCGTGATCGCGCCAAAGCGGTTCATGGATCCGTCGGCGCTGTACGACACGCCGCTGCTCGCGTAGCCATTGTTGTCCTGCAACGACTTGTTCTTGTCGCCCCGGAAGGACGAATCGATGCGGATATAGGCGTCCGTGACCCCGCTCTGGATCTTGCCGTCGATATTCAGCGTCAGGGCCGAGATGTTCACCGCGCCCAGCGCGAAGATGCGCGAATCGCTGGCCGCCTTGTCTCTCGTGAGGTAGGAGGAGAAGGAACCGAGGTTGCGGTATCCCCACTTCAGCAGCACGTCCGAGGCCGTTTCGCTGGCGCCGGTGTTGGCGGCGTTGTTCTTGAAGTAGTCGACGATGAACTTCCAGCTGTTCTCCAGCACCGTGGGATCGGCGCCGGTATTGAACCAGCCGTCGCTCTGCAGGCTGAAGTTGCCCTTCGCCTGGATGTCCAGGCTCAGCGCCGAGATCGTGCCGGTGACGTTGATGCTGCCCAGCGTGTTGACCACCGAGACCTTGCCCAGCGGGTTGACCACCGCGCCCAGCAGGTTCAGGTCCACCGGCGCGCTGCCCACCAGCGCCATCATCTCCGCGTCCAGCGCGCCGCCGAACGGGTCGTCGGCCCAGCCGTTCTTCAGCTGCAATACGCGCACTTCCGCCACGTCGGAACCGGTCGCGCCCTTGACCGACGCGTCATTGATGTACAGATGGCCGGACTTGAAGATCTTCATCTCGCCATCGGAGCCCGGGCGGATGATGGTGCCATCCATCACGACGGCATCGTTCACGTTCATCAGCATCGGCGAATCGTTGACGATGTTGATCTGCGTGTTGGCGCGCGCGTCGATGCCGCCCGTCTTCACCCCTCTGGTATCGGCCGCGCTCACGTAGACCGAGCCGCCGGACGCGTAAAGGTTGGGAATATCGACGTAGAAGGTGTAGAACGAATCCAGGTAGCGGCCCTTGCTGTCCGTCAGCTGCAGGCTCTTGAGCTGCTGCTGCAGCGCCGCGATGTTGGCCTGGTAGCGCGCCACCGCCTGCGGGTCGGAGGCGTGCTCGGACTGCATCTTGGTCAGCGTGCGGATCTGCTGGCTGATGATGTTCTGCTGGCTGGCGTAGCGCAGCACCGGCTGGCCCAGGTCCACCGTCTTCAGCACGTAGTAGATGCTGCCCACCTTGTCGGCCGCGAAGCTGCCGAAGTCCCAGTCCAGCGCGCCGTCCTTGTCGTCCTGCGTCAGCGAGGGCGGGTTCTTCTTCCAGTAGCTGTTGCCGTAGTTTTCCGTGGCCAGGTTCAGGTTGCGGCTGTCCAGGCTGTCGTAGTAGTAATAGTCGTTGCCCTTCTTGATGACCATCCCGGTCGTGACGTTGACCTCGATGTCCTGCGCGCGGAACGCCGTCAGTTCATAGCGCACGTCGATGTTGACCGTGCCGCCGGCGCCGTTCAGGCTGGTCGAGTTGGCGCCCAGCAGCTTTTCCAGGATGGCCTTGACGGCGGGCGAGTTCGGGTCGAACGAGACCGTCGGGTTGGCCTGCGTGGGCAGGACCAGCACGCCCGCCTGGGCCAGGGCCTTGAGCAGCTCGGCCGGAATCACGAACACGTTCGCCGCGTTGTTCACGCCGGCGATGATGCGCGTGGCCGACGAGGTCGCGACCTTGCTCGATGCCTTGTCGACCACGCCGGCGGCCAGCTTGACCGTCGGGTTCAGGTTCAGGCCGATCACCTGCACCGAGCCGTTCACCTTGGCCTGGTCCAGCATCGACGGGTTGGTTTCCAGGCGCACGTTGCGCTGCGCCTTGATCAGCGAGCCGTTGGCCGCCACGCCGTCGATCAGGATGGTGTTGATCTGGCGCGCCTTGGCGCCGCTGTTGACCAGCGGGATCTGCGCCACGCCCACCATCGTGAACGAGACGTTGTCGTTGGCCAGCAGATAGCCCGTGGACAGCGGATCCGAGACCTTGCTGTTGCCGGCCAGCGCCAGGATGTTGTCGCCCTCGATCGACGAATTGTCGATCTGGATGCTGTTGCGCACGGTCAGATCGTTGTTGCTGTCGGTCTTGCTCGCGCTGGCCACCGAGATGATCAGCATGTCGCTGATCGTCGTGGTCACGCCGCGCGTGTTGGCCGCCAGCGTCACGTCGCCGAAGGTGTTGCGCACGAAGGCGCCGTTGATCTTGACCTGGGCCAGCGCGCCGTCGGTGCTCAGGTGGTTGGTCGACAGCGTGACGGTGAATCCCGCCACGCCTGTGATCTTGTTGCGCTGGGTGTAGATGATGTCGTTGGTCGCCACCATGTCCAGCATGCCCGGGGTGCCGTAGTTCCCCCTGGCCTGCACCACCGTCGCGCCGGCCGTGTCGATCGTGCCGCCGGCCGCGCGCGCGCCGCTCACGTCGATGACGGACTGCGGGCGGATCTTGACGTCGTGCTTGCTGACGTCGGCGCCCACCAGCTTGACCGAATAGGCGTTGAGCGCGGATTCGCCGCGCACGGTGTTGCTGGCGCGGATGTCGACCTTGTTGCCGATGACCCGCGCCCCGCCGCTGATGCCGACATAGGACGAGCCGCCGATGTCGGCCTCGATCTTGCCCTGCCGGCCCGCCACCAGGGCGATGGTGCCGGCGTCCATGCTGACGCTGACCGACTGCGCCTGGCTGGCCGAGATATTCAGCAACGTGCCGTCGACCTGCGCGCGGTTGGAGATTTCCACGCGCGCATCCAGGCTGGTCGTCAACTTGGCGCTGTCCACCGAGATGGTGAGGCCGCCCACTTCCAGCGAGCGCGCCTCGGCCAGCAGGCCGGCCTCGCCGTTGCGGTCGGTCGTCGCCTTGGCCGTGACGCCGATCACGTCGCCGCGCAGGCTGGCGTTGTCGACCACGGCCTTGAGCGAGCCCTGCAGCACGGTTTCGGCGCTCATCACGCCGACGCCGATCACGCCGCCGGTGATCGCCTTGGAATAGGCCTTGCCATAGTACGTGCCTTGCGCGTTGACGCTGACCAGGCCGGGCGTGCGACCGGACGCCGTGGTCACGCCCACGCCGTTCAGCACGGCGCCGTTGCGCGCCTCGGCCAGCGTGGTCGCGCCGATATCCACCTTCGCCTTGTTAACGTTCACCGCCAGGCCCGTCGTGGCGGCCACGCCGGCGGTCTGGGTGCGGCTGAAATCAACCGCCACCAGCGCGTCCACGCTGACGCTCGGCGCCGACACCTGCGCCTCGGACACCGAGGCCGTGGTGGTGTCGCGGGAGATGTTCTCCGCGACGCCCACGCCCACCGCCGCGCCGATCACGCCCACGGCCACGCTGACCTGGGTCAGGTCGATTTCCGCCAGCACATTGGTGTCGGCCTTCACGGCCAGCGCGCCCAGGGCGCCAACCTTGCCATTGCCGGTGATGCGGGCGCTGACGTTGTTGCGCGTGTTGTTGGTCACGCGCACGCCGGCGCCCGCGCCAGCCACGCCGGCGCTGGCCGCGACCGAGGCCGTCACCGCCTCCAGGTTCTTGAACTGCGTCTTCTCCAGCGCCAGCACGGACAGATTGTCGTAGGCGCCGACCTCCTTGCCGCCGGCCGTGCCGATATAGGCCGACACGGTGTTTTCCGCCGTGGTGTCGACCAGCGACACCACCAGCGACACGCTGGCGCCGGGCGCCAGGCCCAGCGACGCCGCCACGCCATAGGCCGCCGAGCGTTCGATGATGCTGTCGTCCTTGGCCCGCACCGTCAGCGAGCCGCGCTCGCCGTCGATGCCGACGGTGATCGTCGAGCCGTCTATGTAGGCCGAGGTGTTGCTGGCATAGCGGTTGCTGACCTGCACGCCCGAGCCGGCCACCGCCACGCCCGCGCCGACCACGGCCAGCGCGCCGGCGAAGTTGACGCTGTTCAGGGTCTCGCTGGACGTCGCCAGCACATCGAGATTGCCCTTGACCACGGTGACGGTGCTGTTGGCGATATAGGCCTGCGCGCCGTTGGTGCGCGTCACGCCGTCACCCGAATAGGTGCCGAAGGTATTGCTGGCGATGGACACGCCCATGCTGGCGTCCAGGCCGGCGCCGGTAACGCTGGCCGCCACCGCGCCGGTCACGGCGGTAATGGTCGACGTATTCTCGGCCGTGACCGACACGCCTGTGCCGGCTGTCACGGTCGAACCCGTGAGGCGGCTGCCCGTCTCGTTCGCCACCACCTGGGAGCTGCCGGCGCCCGCGCCGGCAACCGCCACGCCCGTCAGCGCGACCGCCGCCGAGGCCGCCACGGAGACACTGTCCACCGTGGCCGTTTCCTTGGCCGTGACCGATACGCCGTCGGACACCGTGACCGTGGCGCCGCTGACGCGCGCCTGCACGCTGGCCGCCGCCACGTTCTTGACATCGGTGGCGCCCACCGACACCGAACCGCCCTGCATGGAGAAGGCCAGCGAGGCGCCGACGGCCTTGGCCTTCAGGATGCTGCCGTCCTGCGCCGCCACGCTCAGGCGCGCCATCTGCGCGCCCGTGCCGGTCACCGACAGCAGGCTGTTGTCGACATAGGCCTCGACGGCTCCCAGTGTCTTGTTGCCGGCCACGGCCGCGCCCACCGACAGGGCCAGGCCGGAACCCGTTCCCGCCGCGCTGGCGCCGACCGCCGTCGCCTCCAGCGTCGAGGTATTGGTCGCCTTGACCGTCAGACTCTCGGCCGCGCGCACGGCGGCGTCGACCTGGGTCAGGCCGTCCACATAGGCACGGGTGACCGCCTTGCTCGTGTTGAAGGCCGCCGCGCCGGCGCCGGCCAGCGCCACGCCGCCCATGGCCACCGCCACCGCGCCGGCCCCGACCTTGGCTTCCAGCCGCTGCACGCTGTCGGCCGTGACCGACACCGCGCCCAGGTTGGACAGCTTGCTGCCGGTCAGTCCGGCGCGCGCGCCGGCCGTTTCCGTGATGCTGTTCTCGGCCAGCGCCGAGCCGATGGCCAGCGAGGCGCCGGCCGCCGTGAAGCCCACGCTGGCGACCACCACGGTCGCCTTGATGGTGCCGCTCATGTCGGCATCGATATTCAAGGCATTGCCGGCATTGCCGTCGATGCGCGAGCCGTTGACCAGCGCCGTCGCGGACGAGCCGATCAGGTTGCGCGCATTGGCGCCGCCGCCCGCGAGCGAGACGCCGCCCAGGCCCGCGCCCACGCTCACCGATACCGCGACCGACACGGTCGTGATGGCGGCCTGGCTGTCGGCCTTGACCGTGATCGCCGGCGCGCCGGCGATCCGCACGCCGTCCATGGTCGCCAGCGTGGTGTTGCCGATCTCGTTCTGCGCCAGCGAGGCCGCCACCGACAAGGCGGCGGTCGCGCCCAGCGACACCGCCACGGCGATCGCCACCGCGGCGATGGTGCTGTTGATCTCGGCCTGGTCCAGCGCCCTGACGGTCACGCTGCCCGCCTCGAAGCGGTTCTGCTGGTTCTGGTCGCTGATGCGCGCCGTGATGCCGGTCTGGATCTTGTTGACCGCGCGCGCGCCAGCGCCGGCGCCGGAGACGGCCAGGCTGGCGCCGTCGACGACGGGCGGCGCATAGGCCACCGACACCGCCACCGCGCCGGCCACCACGACCGCGTCGATGCTCTGCTTGCGGTCCACGTCGCCGTTGGCCTTGAACGAGACGTTGCGCGCGTCCACGCTGACCGCGCCCGCCGTGACGGCGCTACGGTCGATAAAGGCCACGATCTCATTGGCCGGACGGCCCGCGCCCAGCGCGACCACCTGGCCGGCGCTGTTGACGTCGTAGCCGATGACGTTCTCGGCCATGGCCACGCCGATCGAGGCCGAGGCCGCGGCGTACTGGCTGACAGAGACCGAGGCCGACATGCCCAACACCACCGCGTTGATGCGCGACAGGCCCAGGGCCAGCACGTCCACCGCGCCCGCCACGCCGCCCGAGGCGCGGGTGTCGATGGTGGCGCCGCTGATGCCGGCGCGCACGCTGGCCGAAATCACGTTGCGCGCCAGCGCGCCGCCGCCGCCGATGGCGGCGTTGGCGCTGCTGCCCGCCGACACCGCGACGGATGCGCCCAGGACCACCGACAGGATATCCGCCTGCTGGGTGGCGCTGAGCGTCAGCTTGCCGCCGCCCGTCTCGATGCGGCCGCCCGAGACCGTGGCCTCGACCGTGTTGAATACCTTGTTGACGGCGACGCTGGTGCCGACCGCGATGGCCACGCCGGCCGCGCCGGCCTGCACCGCGACCGCGCCGCCGATGGCGATCGCCGTGATGCTGGCCTCGTCGCTGGCCTTGACGGTCACGCCGGCATTGGCCACGCGCAGGACGGAATCCTCCACCCGCGCGCGCACCGTGGTGGCGATGCTGCTGATCGCCACCGACACGCCGATGGACGCGCCCACGCCGGCGCTGCCGGCCGATACCGCCACGCCCAGAGCGCCGGCCACGGTCACGATGCTGCCCGTGTTCGCGGCCGAGACGCGCACCGCGCCTTGATTCAGGGTGCCGCTGGACGGCGTGTCGACCCGCGTCAGGCGCGCCTCGACCGAGCCTTCGATGGTGTTGCCGCTGCCGGCGCCGGCGCCCGCGCCGGCAAAGCCCTGCCCCGCGGCCACCGCCGCCGCCACGCCGATGGAGACGGAGACGATGCGCGAATTGTTGACCGCGTCGACCGAGATGCCGGTCTGCGTGCGCACCAGGGTGGTCGAGCCCGCATTGGTCTCGCTGGTGCCGTCGATGTAGGCCAGCGTCTGGTTGCCGATCCGGTTGTCGGTCGCCGCGACCCCGGCCGCGATGCCCGCGCCGCTGCCTGGCGACACCGCCACGCCCAGCCCGCCGGCCACGGCCAGCACATAGCCGTCGTCGCGCGCCTGCACCGCCACGCCCGCCAGCGAGCCGCCGGTCGCGCGCGATTCGATCTGGCGGGCATTGCGGATGCCTGCCTCGTTGCGGCTGTTGACCCGGTTAATGGACACGGAGCCGCCCACCGCCACCGCCACGGTGCCCACGGCCACGCTGCCGGCGACGGTGATGTTGTTGATCGCGCCCTCGAAGCGCGAGGACACCTGCACGTGTCCGCCGCTCACCAGGCCTTCGGTGTCGCGGATCAGCGCCTTCACGGAATGCGAGCGCGAGATGCCCAGCGGCGCGCCGCCCACGTAGTTGTACGACAGGCTGGCGCCCACGGCGACGCTGGCGCCCTGGCTGCCCAGGCCCAGCGCCACCGCGCCGGCCAGACTGTTGATGGTGGAGGCGTCGCGCGCCTGGACCAGCAGGTCGCCGCCCGCCGTCACGGCCTGGCCGCTGGCGGTGCCGGCGATCTCGGCCGTGATGGTGTTGGCGATCCAGTTGAGCACCGCCGAGCCGCCGAAGCCCACGTTGGCGCCCGAGCCGCCGGCCGCGACCGCGCCGCTGACCGCCATGGTGGAGATCTGTGCGTCCAGTCCCGGCGGCATGTCGTCGGGCCGGGCGAAGGTCGCCTGGACCACGATGTCGCCCGCGGCGGACAGCGCCGATCCCACCGCGCCCGCGTAGACGGTGTCGAACACCCGGTTGACCGCGAAGGCCATACCGGCCGCCACGCGGCCGCCGACGGACACGGACACGTTGCCGGCCAGCGCCGAGATGCTGGCCGTGTCGCGGGCGGTGATGCGGATGTCGCCGGTGGTGGCCGTGATCGTCGATCCGTCCGTGATGCCCGCGTACACCGTGTTCTGGATGGTGTTGACCGCCAGCGAGCCGCTCACGGCCACGCCGGCGCCGCCGGCCAGGCCGACGGAGACGTTGTAGATGCTGGCGCGTTCTTCCGCGCTCACCTGCACGGCCTGCGCCGTCACCTGCGCGCCGCGGATGAGGGCGCGCACGCCGTTCTGCATGTCGGCCACGCCGACCGAGGCGCCGATGGCCGCCGAGGCGCCCTGCGTGGTGGAGATGCCCAGCGCGCCCGTGGCCGTGACGATGCGGCTGCTGTCCTGGGCCGAGACCGAGACGCGTCCGGCATCGGCGCGCAGCTGCGTGCCGGCGGCCGCGCCGCTGTTGTCGATGACCGCCTGCACTTCGGTGCGCGACAGGTTCACGCCGATGGCGCCCGCGCCGCCCAGGGACTTGCCGCCCGCGCCAGCCACGGTGATGCTGAGCATGCTGTTGGTCAGGCCATGGCCCTGCGTCAGCGCGCCGATGTCCAGCGAAATCATGCCGCCACCGCTGTCGAGCTTGTCGACCACCTTGCGCAGCGTGACACCGCCCGAGCCGCTGGTCGCGCCCAGCTGGATGGCGATGCCGTCCTTGGCGTTCTGCAGCGAGCTGGCCAGCTGATAGCGGTAGCTGCCGTTCTCGGACACATTGATGACGTAGTAGCGCTGGCCGTCCACCAGGCCGGCGATGGCCGTGCCCTGGCTTTGGTAGACCACCAGGTCGCCGGTGGCCAGTCCGCCGTCGGTGGCCAGGCCCAGGCTGTTCTCGGCCGGATTGCGCGCATTGCCCGAGGCGGCGCTCAGCGTCGCGTCCTGGGCCGGGCCCTGGCTGATGACGGTCTGCTGGGTGCCGTCGGGCTTGGTCGTGGTGGTGGACTGCGAGGTCTGCTGGTCGAGCTTGACCCGCGTGATGCCGATCATGGCATCCGGATTGACGGCGCTGGGCTTGCCCTGGCCGTCGAGCAGCTTGTTGCCCGCGGCATCGGCCAGGTAGTACTGGTAGCGACCCGTGGCGGCGTTGAATTCGGACACATAGCCCAGCTGGGCCAGCGTCACGGCGCTGCCGTCGACCTGCTTGAAGCGCAGCGTGTTGCTGTCGATCACCTCGACCACATAGACGTGGTTGTCGACCAGCCCGGTCAGCACGCCCTGGGCGCCCAGGTTGACCACCACCTTGTCGCCCGTCGCCAGGCCATGCGCCTTGGGCAGCGTCAGGCTGCCATTGGCGTTGAGCAACGCGCCGGCGGGATTGTCCACGCTGAAGCGCTGCGGCGCGCCGGCAGTCGTGGCGCCGCTGAAGTTCACCAGATTGCCCTGGCCGTCGCGCAGCTGGAACGACACCTGGCCGCTGACGGACCGGTCCAGATTGGCCACGTAGTAGGTCACGCCGACCTTGAGCACGTCCTGGCCCTGGCGCAGGATGCGGTTGGCCAGCACGTTCTCGATCTGGCCATTGGCCAGCGAACCGCTGTAGACGATGGCCGAGCCTTCCTGCACGCCATCGAACGGGGCGTTGACCACCAGCCGGTTGTTGGCACTGTCCACCGCCACCGTCGCGTCCACGCCGTGGTACGGCTGCAGGTTGACGCGCGTGGCCTCCTGCATGCGCACGTGGGCGAAGCGGATGCCAGCGATGTTGCTCACCGCGCCGAACGCCAGCGCCTTGCCGCGCAGCGCGTCTTCCTGGGTGTCGGCGAGCTGGATGATGGCCTTGCCGTCCGGCGCCGCGCGCCGGATGATGTAGTAGATGCGGTCGCCGCGCAGGCTGCTGCCGTCGGCCAGCGTGATGTTGCCGGCGCCGGCGCTCAGGTAGATGCCGTCGCCGGTCTGCCAGCCCGAGAACTCCTTGCCGGAACTGCCTTGCGGCGCGCTCATGCCGGCGTTGCCGGTCGTGTCCTTGCCGTTGATGATCTCGGCGGCCGCGCCGGTGAAGGTCAGCGAGCTGCCGCCCTGGTTCACCGTGATGGCGCCGTCGTTCACCGCCAGCACGCTGCCGCCGTTCAGCTGGGCGTTGCCGCCCGCCGCCAGCGGATCCACCAGCCCGGCGTACACGTTGATGTCGCCGCGAGTGACGCGCACGTCGCTGGCCACGATGGCCGCGGTCACTTTGGGATTGGTCGCCGGCGAGCCGTTGCCGGCCACCTCGGCGATCTGCACCTGCGCGCCCGAATCGGCCAGCTGCTTGCTGTCGAAGCTCAGCAGGTTGCGGTCGAAGGCGGTATTGCCGCCCATGATGTTGACGGCCACGGCCAGGCCCACGGCCGCGCCCTCGGTCGCCACCGCGCCCGCCACCGTGATGGCGTACAGCGCCGACGCATCCGAGGCATTGACGCGCACGGCCTGCCCCGAGAAGCCGGCCGCCTGGCCCGCCTTGACGGTGCTGTTCGAGATGCGCGCCTCGGTGGCGCCCCGCATCATGTTGACGTTGACCGCGCCAGCCAGCGCGAACTTCTTGGACAGCGCGCCCGCCGCGCCCACCGACACCATCAGCGGCGAGGAATGCGCCGACACGTCCAGCTTGCCCTGCACATCGATCGCGCTGTTCTCGATCAGCGCGCTGGTGCGCGAGCTGAATTCGTTGACACTCACCGAGGCCCCCACGGCCACGGATCCGCCCAGCGTCACCGCCACGCCGCCGGTCACGGCCACCAGCGTGTTGTTCTCGGTGACCTTGACCGTCAGCGCGTTGGCCGTGATGGCGCTGCTGCCGGCCACGGCCGCGTTGTTGACATAGCGCGGCAGCACATAGGCCGCCACCGCCGAATGCACGCGGTTGACCTGGATCGAGCCCGCGCCCGCGAACATGGCCTCGCCCATGCCCACGCCGACGCCCACCGCGCCGCCGCCCAGGGCCGAGTTGTCCTCGGCGGTCACGCTGACCGAGCCGCCCTTGTTGTTCACCACCGAGCCCTGGATGCCGGCCAGCACCGCGTTGCCGATCTCGTTGTAGCTGATGGCGATGCCCACGCCGGCCTTCTTGCCCACGCCGGCGGCGCCGGTGATGGCGATCAGCGTGGTCTTGTCCAGCGCGCTGACCTTGATGTCGTGGCCGCTGCTGTCCGCGCCGTCGTAGCGGACCTGGCTGTTCAGGATATAGCTCTCGATGCGGTTGCTCACCACATTGACCGTCACCGAGCCGCCCACGCCCGCGCCGTCGCGCGCCATGCCCAGCGCGCCGGCGAAGCCCACCGCCACCTGGCTGGACTCGGCCGACACGTCGAGCTTGCCGGTATACAGCAGTTCGATGGCCTGGCGGATGCCGGCCTCGACCCGGGTGTTGCTGATGTTCACGGCCACCGCCGCGCCCACGCCTGCCTTGCCGTCGCTGACCGCGCCAGCGCCTGCCACGGTGGCCAGCACGCTGCTGTCGCGCGCCTCGACCTTGACGTCGCGCGCGGTGATCTTGTTCGCGTTGCCCAGCAGGGCAATGTTCTTGTAGCTGGCCGTGGTCACCGCGGCCGAGCCGGCCAGGGCCACGCCCTTCTGGCCCTTGGCGCCGGCCATGCCGGCCGCCAGCGTCACCGCCACGCCCGTGCGGCGGGCCGACAGGGCCAGGTCGCCGGCCACCAGCAGGCTGCCCACCAGGGCCACCTCGGCGCGCGCCTCGCCGCCCAGCCCGTTCATGCTGTAGGCGCCGGCGATGCCGACGTTGGTCTTGGCATTGTCGGACTGCGCCAGCGCCACCGCGCCGGACAGCGCCAGCGCATGGGTGCCGTTGGTCGCGCTGATGGTGGCGTCGCCGCCGATCGTGATCGTCAGGCCGGCCGCGTTGATGTAGGCCTGGGCGAAGTCGTTGACCATGTTCACGGCGACCGCGCCGGATATCGCCACGCCCGCCTTGGACTGCTGCTGGCTGCCGCCGCCGCCCGAACCCGAGCCCGAGCCGCTGTCCTGCGTCAGCGTCGAGGTCGAGTTGCTCAGTTCCTTCAGGATGTCCGACAGCGACAGCAGCTCGTCGGGATCCGGCGCCGCGCTGTCCTTGCCCGGCGTCGCGCCGCCCTGGCTGGCCGGCGCCTTGGTGCCCAGCACGTCGGTGCCGCCGCCGGAGGTGCCGCCCGCGCCGCCCGCGCCTGTGCCGTCGCCCGCGCCCGCCACCGGGCTGGAAACGCGCGAGCCGGAGACGGCCAGATTGCCGACGAAGCCCTTGTTCTCGCTGCCGATGAGCAGCTTGCCCGCCGAGAACGAACCGGCGGCGCCCGTCACCGGCGTGGCGTCGTCGCGCCGCTGGCCGATCAGGGCCTGGGTATCGCGGTTGACGTCGTTGATGGCCACGCTCATGCCCACGCCCACGGCCTGGGAGCCGGCGGCGGCGCCGGCCACGGTGCCGACCCAGGTCGCGTCGTGCGCCTGGATCGACGCCGTACCCGTGGCCGCCACCGTGGCGCCGCGCGCCACCTGGGCGACGGTGGTGGCGCTGGTCACGTTGACCAGCACCACGCCGTTCACGGCCACCGTCTTGGCCTGTCCGCCCGACGCGCCCAGCGTCACCGACACCAGCTCGTTGCCGGCCTCGACGTTCAAGTCCTTCGAGTAGATCCTGGCCGTGTCGGCGACGACGGCCTGGGTGTCGTGGGTCGCCACATTGACATAGACCGACACGCCGATGGCCGAGCCGTCCTTGGATTGGCTGCCGTAGTCGAAGCCGTCCACCTTGGGCGTGAGGAAGCCCTTGGCCAGGTCCTTGCCGTAGGCCAGCCGGCCCTGCGTCTTTTCGCGGTCGGGCGCCTGCTTCAGCGATTTTTCCCCGCCGATCGACATCGACGGCAGGATGATGTTGCCCACCAGGTTCATGCGCTGGGTCGAGTTCAGCGCCTTGATGTCGACGTTGCCGGCCGCGCCGCCCGCGCCGCCGCGCGTGTCGATCAGGCCCGCCACGGTCGTGCGGGTCTGGGTCGATTGCACGTCGATGGAGAAGGCTCCCGACAGCGCCAGCTTCTTGCTCTTGGCGGTCGCGCTGACCCAGCTGCTGAAGCTGGACGAGATGCCACCCGTGCTGGTCAGCGTGGCCTGGAGATTGCTCAGGAAGGCCTTGGCCGCGCCGGTCGCCACGCCCATCTTGGCCGAGGTGCCGTCGGCCGCCTTCCACTTGGCCTCGATGCCGTCGAACGGCGCGTACAGGTTGACCAGCCAGAGCTTGTTCGGGTCGATCTGGTTCAGGCTCTGCGCCGACACGGCGACGGCGCCGCCCTTGGTCGAAATGCTGGCGTTGGCCGCAACGCTCGACATGGTCTTGATGTCGTCGATGCTGACCACCACCGCCGCCGCCGCGCCCAGGTCGGAGCCGTCCGGGCCGACGTTGCGCTTGACCTGGTCGGTGGTGACGTCGTTCTTCTTTTTCAGGAAGGCCTGCTTGTCGGCGACGACCTTGTCGTCGACGCCGCTCATCACGGTGAGCTTGGTGTTGTAGTTGCTGCGCGCCTCGACCTGCACGGCGCCGCCCGCGGTCGTGATCTGCGCGGCGTTCTGGCCATCGCCGATGCGCACCGTGGTGCTGAAGTTGTTGATCGCCATGCCCAGCGCGGCGCCGACCTGGAATTCGGTCGACGGCTTGTCGATCTCCTTCTGGATGTCCTTGTCGTAGTCAACGATCTTCTGCGCGTCCTTCTTGGCCTTGACGTCGCGCAGCTTCTCCTTGAAGGTCCGGCTGTTGCTGTCTTCGACCAGCGCGCCGAAGAATGACTTCACGTACTGCGTGCCGGTGCCCAGGCCCTTGGTCACCGCGCCGGAAATAGGCGTGGCGACCTTGCCGATGACGGCCGACTTGGCTTCATACTGCACCTTGCTGGCATAGTCGCCGCCCGTGGCGGCGCGGCCGCCCAGGATCGCCTTCACGGAGATCGCGCTGCCGCCGTCCAGCGTCAGCGCCTGCACCAGCACCTTGCCCGCGTCGCGCGCGACGATCGTGCCGTCCATGAAGACTTCGGTGTTAACCTGGCTGTAGGCAAAGCCCACCGCCGCGCCGACCTTGGCGTACTTGGCGTCGTACTTGCCCGACTCCTGGGCGGGGCCGGTGGATGTGCTGCCCGATGCAGGCGGCACGACCTTGGTATCGTCGCTCTCGGCCATGCTGCCCGAGACCGAGATGCTGATGCCGACCTTGTGCTTGGTCTGGGCCGCGACGGTCACGTCGCCGCCCACGCCGCTGGCGACGTAGGTATAGGGATCGACGGTCGCGCGCAGCCCCGTCTCCAGCCTGGCGCCGCTGCCGATGCGCACGGAGGCATCGCTCAGCACCACGCTCACGCCCACGCCGATCACGGCCGGCACGGCGCCGATCTGGCCCGGCGTCAGCGAAATGATCAGCGACTGGTCGCTGTCGGCCCGCACGGTGATGCTCTTGGCCGCCACCAGCCTGCCGTCGATGGTCACGCGGGAATAGCTTTCCAGCACGCCGACGGCGATGCCGGCGATCTTGGCCACCAGCGGGCTCAGCTCCACCTTGACGGTGTTGCTGGCCTTGACCGAGATGTCGCTGTTGGACACCAGCCTGGCATTGCTGCCGACATTGATGGACGTGCTGTACTTGATGCCGGCCCAGGCGGCCATGGCGCCGGCCGTGTCGGTGAAGGCCTTCACCGCCTCCAGCGCCTTGCTCGCGCCGCCGGTGATCTTGCCCCAGATGCCGCTGGACGCCGGACCGTTGTCGGGCTGCTTGTACAGGGAACTGTCCAGCTTGGCGTCCAGGCTGATGCCGCCGCCGTTGGCGTTGGTCGCCCAGAGCGTGGCGTTCTTGACCGTGATGGCGGCCTCGACCGTGTAGATCTGCGCGACCGTGCTGCGCCACGGGCGATAGCTCTGCGCCACCACCTGGATGGCGCCGGCCGTCAGCAGGATGTTGGCGCCCGTGTCCTTGCCCAGCGTGATCTGCTGGCCTTCCAGGCGCAGCGTGTGCTGGTTGTCGACGGTGATGTCATGCTCGACCGTGTAGGTCCCGCCCTTGACGGTCACGTTGCGCCCGGCGGCGGCCTTGCCGGGGTCGATGTCGACCACGCCCTTGTCGCCCAGGTCCAGCACGTAGCCGACGTTGTCGGTGTTGGCGTCCATCTTGACGCCGACCAGCGCGCCGTTGGCCTGCAGCAGCTCGGACAGCGAGGTCGAGACGGCCGGAGCCGAGCCGGTCGCCTCGGCGGCGTACTTGAAGATCTGCACCGTGTTGTTGCTGCCGCCGGCCTGCGCCAGCGACAGGACAACCTGCGCGCCGCCGGTGACGGCCGGCTGCTGCACCACGAAGCTGACGTTGCTGGCGTTGCCCTTCAGGATGTTGAAGCCGCCGTGGCTCGCCAGCGTGACGGGCGCGTTCCAGGCCGTGGCGTCCAGCGTCACCGAGCCGGTTGCGTTGCGGGCGTACAGCGCGGCGTCGTTCATGGCGCCGGCGGTGAACAGCACCTTGCCAAGCTGAGTGGCGCCGTTCAGGTAATAGACGCTGTCCGTCGCCCCGGCGCCGGACGCCAGCACCACGCTCTGCTTCGTATTGACCACCAGATGATGGGTGCCGGTTCCGGCCTGCGTCTGGATGCGGTTGCCTTCGCCCGTATCGCTGGCGCCCATGCCGTAGTTGACGATATAGGTGTTGTCGCCGCCGCCCGAGCGCACCAGGGCATTGCCGCCGGCCAGCGTGAACTCGGTGCGGTGGCCAACGGCCAGCGCGTCGCCGCGCAGCACGCCATTGGCGTCGGAACCGCGCTGCAGCGCGCCTTGCGCGATCAGGCCCAGCTGCCAGGCGGCCTGCGACACGGCCACCGTGGAACTGGACGTGGTGCCGTCGGCGTTGAGCTGCGCCTGCATGCCGGGCAGCAGGGTGTAGGCGCCCGACAGGCCGGCGTTCAGCGCATCCTGGCTATAGCGGATTTCCAGCTGTCCCTGGGCGTTGAGGCTGGCGTCCAGCGCGTACAGATAGTCCCAGCGCGTGCTGGTGTCGGAGGCGGCCAGCAGCTTGCCGGCATTGGGGCCTTCCACGGCGACGCGCAGCGGCGCGCCGGCGGCGTCCACCATCACGCTGGCCTTGATCGCGTCGATCAGGTCCTGGATGGTGCGTATGCCTTCCAGGCCCACGTCCACGCGGGCGTTGCCGGCTGCGGGGAAGAGCAGGCTCAGCGCGGGACCGTTGCTGGCCTGGTAGCCGCTCTTCAGGTCGCTGAGATAGGTCTTGGTGGTGACGCCGGTGAAGCCGGTGGTGTCGACGACGCGGCCATCGTCCTGCACGGTGATGGCGAAATCGTTGACGTTGGTGAAGGTCGAGACCAGCGTCTGCCCGCCGCTGGCGGCGAAGGTCAGGCGGCCGTTGGTGACGGTCAGGCTGTTGGCGCCCGTGGCGACGCGGATGGTGTTGTCGCCGGCCGAGCCGATGACGTCGCTGACGTAGGCGTTGCCGATGATGAAGGTGTTCGCCCGGCCGGCGCTGCCGTCGATGCTGACCCGCCCCCTGAACTCGGAGGTATCGATCCAGTTGCTGTAGTCCCCGCCCACCACCTTGGCGGACGTGATGTTGCGGAACTTCGATCCGGTGATGTCGGTGGCGCCGCGCTGGATCCAGCCGTCCCAGCCCGCGCTGGCGTTGCTGGTGCGCAGGGCCAGCCAGCCCGCGCCCTTGCGGGCGTCGGCATCGGCCTTCAGCTCGGCCGCCGTCGCGCCCGTCAGGCCATCGGCCATGGCCACCAGCTCGGTGCTGGCGTTCAGGCCGGTGCCACCGGTGATGTCGTAGACGCCGCCCAGCAGGATGATCTGGTGCTGGCGGTTGGCGCCGTTGCCGGCCTTGATCACGCCGCCAGCCATCAGGCCGCTCACCAGCACGGTGTTGCCCGAGAAGGCCGAGGCATCGATCAGGGTGGCATTCAGGCCGCCGTTCAGCATGGCGTCCGTGAACGTGCCATGCAGCGTGTTGCTCAGGACCGCGCCGGCGCCGCCATTGGTGCCCAGGCCGTCGTCCACATGGGTGGCCTGCAGGCCCGTGTTGGTCAGGACGAAGTTCCAGCTGCCGTTCTCGGACAGCTTGTTGCTCAGCGCGCCCGCCCGGGCCCAGAGATCGTTGTTCCCTTGATAGCCGGTGAACGTGTTGTTGCCCAGGCCGCCGCGCAGCACGTTGGCGCCGGCGCTGCCGATCAGGGTCAGGTCGCCGGAATAGCCCGAGCCGTCCAGCGTGACAAGGGTGGCGGCGTGATAGGCGCTGCCCGGCGCCGCCGCGCTGTCGATGGTGCGATAGTCCTGCAGGGTCACCGCGCCCACGCCGTGCAGATCGACCCGGGTGGCCGCCGTCGCGCCCGGCGGCGTGTTGGTCAGCACCGCCGTGGTCCTGTCGCCCGTCAGCGTCGCGTCGCTTTCCACGCCGCCGATGTATTCGGTGGTGCCGCCGTTCAGGTTGCCGTTGCCGTAGATGATGTCGTTGCCGCCGCCGCCGCTGATGCGGTTGACGCCACGGCTGTTGGCCACGGTGATGATGTTGTCGCCCAGGCTGCCGACGATGTCGTTGCCGTACTTGCCGCCCGCGCCGATCACGTTGGCGATGTTCAGCACGCCGCTCAGGCCGCTGGCGTCGTACAGCGCGGTGGCCTCGTCCTGGTAGTTCAGGTTGACGCTGACGTTGTCTTCGTAGGCCGAGTAGTCCAGCGTGGTCTTGCCCGCCACGCCGACGAAGATCTGGATATCGAGATTGCTGACGAGCGCCGTGGCGCCCGCGAGGCTGTTGATGCTGCCGTCGCGCGCCACGCCGGCGCCCAGGTAGACGCTCACGCCGCCCTGCGTCTGCACGCGGGCGGTGATGTCGGCGCCGAATTGGGAGAGGTCCAGTGTGTTGCCGCTTTGGCCAGCCTGCTGGGTCAGGGTGAATCCGCTGATGCCGGCGCCGACGATGTAGGTGTTGCCGCCGCCGCTGCCCTTGATGATGTCCTGCGCGTTGCTGATGGTGACGGTGGTGTCGCCCACCACGGTGATGCGGTTGCCGCCTTGGGCCGAGCCCTTCACCCCGCTGATCGCCCGCACGTAGCCGAATCCGGTCGGCGGCGGCGGCGGCACGGCTTCGCCATTGCCGCTCGCCGTGGGGCCGGACAGGTCCACCGTCACGCCGGTCGCATAGCCGCTGTAGTCCAGCAAGGTCTTGCCGTTCTGCGAGGTGCCGACCAGGTTGAAGGTCTTGTCGCCGATCTTCAGGCTCTGGCTGCCGTCGGCCGACTTGAACACCACGTTGACCGTGCGCTCGGTCCAGTTGTTGTTGGCGTCGACCGTGGTGTAGCGGATCTGGTAGCTGTCGTTGTTGCTGATGATGGCGGTGACGTTGCCCTTGATCGCCGAGAAGTCCAGCGTGTTGTTGTCGTTGGCGTCGTCCTGGTTGCGCACCCAGACCCCGTTCTCCTGCTTCATGCCCTGGCGCAGTTCGATGGTCGTGGTCGCGGCGGTGGAACTGTTGTTGAACACGAAGGTGTTGCCGCTGCCGTAGGCCACCAGCTTGTCGTTGGTCGCCACGCCGACCAGCGTGGAGCCGCCGGTCTGCACGCCGGTGGAGGTCGCCATCACGCCATCCCAGCGCGCCACGGTCAGCGTGGTGGCCTCGATGGCGCCGTGACGGTAGTCCAGCACCCAGTCGCCGCCCAGCGCGGCGCTGCCGACGGTATGCGTGGCCGCGGCCACGTCGGCGCGCGTGATGGCGGACAGGCTGTCCACGAAGGCCACGCCGCCCTTGCCGGCGGCCACGTTGCAGCCGTAGAGCAGGATGTCGCCCTGTTCGGCCATCGCGTCGCCCCAGGCGCGCAGCTGGTCCTTGTAGGAATCGAGCTGGCCCTGGCCCAGCGTCGCCGAACCCAGCGTGAGCGAGCCGGCGGTGCCGTGGCTCATGATCTGCACGGCCGCCAGGTCCTTGTGCTGCCCCAGGATGCGGGTGATCTGGTCGACGCCGTCATAGCGGCCGTCCAGCACGATGATCTCGGTGTCATGGCTGCGCAGCACCTGCAGTTGCGGGCCCTCGCCCGTGGGCCGGGCCAGCCCGCCCAGGCCTTCGGTCTTGCCGCTGACCAGGCTGTACAGCCCCTGGACCATCTGTTCGGCGTTGTCGATGGACGGATCCACGAAGATGATCTGGCGCACCGGCGTGCGCTCGGACTGCGTGGTGTAGCCCTCGATGGCGGTCAGGGGCGCGGGCTGGCCGGCCGCCTGGCCCGGCAGCCAGGCCTTGGCGTCGCCCTGGCGCGCGGCGTTGGCCTTGGCATACTGATCCAGCGAGATCTGCTCGCCCAGCACGCCCTGCTTCTGGAAGGCGGCGCGCTCGACCAGGTAGGGATGCGCGCCCGGCGCGCTGGTCTTCTTGGCCTGCGCGCCGGCCTGCCCGGGTTGGGCGGGCATCGTCACCGGCGCCTGCTCGCCGGCCGGCGGCGGAGGCGGCGGCACCAGTTCGGCCGACATCAGGTAGCGGCGCTCCAGCGCCTCGAACAGCGGCCGCCGCCGGAACAGGGATTGCTGCACCTCGCGGGAGGAACGGCCGGTCCAGAGTTTGCGCGCCAGTTTCTTGATGCTCATATCGCTACCCGATGTTCAATGTCGCCGGATCCGTTCCGGCCTAGATCGGAAATGGCCATCCCGCCGGGATGGCCCTGTCTGTTGTTCATGCCGCCAGGCAGGACTACAGGATCTGCTGGCTGATCGCCGCGATGTCCGCCGCGTTCAAGGTTCCCGCCGCCTGCTTGAGCTTCAGCCCGTCCAGCACGAAGTTGTATCCCGCCTCGGCCTGCTGCCGCTTGGCGTTGTAGAGATTGCGCGTCGCGTCCAGCACGCTGACGACATCGTTCAGGCCGGCCCTGAAGCCTTCTTCCTTCTGCCTGAGCGCCAGCTCGAACGACTGCACCGAGCTGTCCAGCGCCTTGATGCGGTCCATGCCGATGACGATGTTCTGGAACGAGGAGAACACCTGGCGCTGCACCTTGCGGCGCGCCAGGCTGAGTTCGGACGAGGCCGCGCCCAGCCGGCTGGCGGCCGCATGGCTCATGCCGTAGGTGTAGCCGCTCTGGAAGATGGGCACGCTCAGGTTCAGCGTGACGCGGGTGTCGCCCACGGTGCTGCCGCCGCCGAACAGGCTGCCGCCGGTCTCGTTGCGGCCGGTCGAGGCGCGCAGGGCCATGCTCGGGTAGTAGCCGGCGCGCTGCACCGACACTTCCTTCTCGGCCACGGCCACGGCGGCCGAGGCCGCGCGGATCGACCAGTTCTGTTCCAGCGCCGTGCGCAGCCAGACCTGCACGTCGTTGGGCTGCGGCACCGCCATGGGCAGGTCCTTGCGCACGCGGTGCAGCCTGACGTTGCCGTAGCCGATGATTTCCTGCAGGCCCTGCTGCTTGTCCAGGTAGTCGTGGCGGGCCAGCAGCGTGTTGGCTTCCTGCAGGTCCAGGCGGGCCTGCACCTCGCTCACGCCCACCTCGGTTTCCTGGCCGCTGCGGTAGCGCGCCCGCACCAGCTCCATCTGCTTCTGGGTGGTGTTGCGCTCGGCCTCGGTCAGCTCGATCTGGTCCTGGGCGGCCAGGATGCTCAGGTAGGCGGTGGCCGTGCGCAGCATCAGGTCCTGCTGGGCATAGGCGTAGCTGGCCACTTCCTTGCGCTCGGCTTCCTGCGACTGGCGCCACTTGTGGAAGGCGCCCAGGTCGAGGATGGGCTGGGTCAGGGTCAGCGCCCAGCCGTTCTCGTTCCAGTTGGCCTGGCCGGTCTGGTAGACGGCGTTCTGGCTGTTGATCACATTCTGCTTGACGCGCGAGCGGTTGGCCTCGCCCGTCACGCTGGGCAGCAGCCCGGCGCGGGCCGCCATCACGCCATAGCCCACCGCCTGCAGTTCCTGGTAGGCGCCGCGCAGCTGCGGATCGTTCTGCAGCGCCACCATGTAAACCTGGTCCAGCGTCATGGGATCCGCCTGCGCGGGCAACTCGGCGGCGTTGTAGGCCGGCATCTCGTCGGCCCGGTACGCGGCGGGCGCCGGCAGTTGCGTCTTGTCGTCGAAGCGCGGCGCCGGCAAGGGCGCGACCTGGTCCATGCGGGCGCTGGGCGCGGGCAGCGCGTGGTCGCGCTCCTGCGGCCCCACCGGCTCGGTGCGCAGCAGGCCCGCGTCGGTCTGTATCTGCGCGGGCGTGGCTTCGGTCTGTTGCGGCGCGCGCGCGGCGCAGGCCGTCAGCCCCAGCATGGCGGCCAGGGCGGCCGGCGTCATCCAGCGCCGGCGGCGCGTGGCGTATCGATGGAGATCAGTCATAGTAAACAGTGAGGAACTCATGTCCGTCCCGCGCCGTGCCGGCCGCCAGGCTGTAGAGGCTGCGCGGCTCGTCGGGCACCAGCAGGGCCAGCACCTCGCTCTCGGGCAAGGCGAGGCTGCCGGCCAGGCGCAACAGATCGGGAATGAAATCGCGCAGCGGCAGATGCGCGCCACGGAAAGTCACGGTGAAGGAGTCGCGCCGGGTGTCGGCCTCGTCCACTTCCAGGAACATGAAGCCCGCCGGATCGGCGGCCTCGGCGGCGCGGGCGATGATGTCCCGGGCCGTTCCTCGGAGCACCGGCAGGGCCAGCCGCTCCAGATAGGCTTGCAGGTGCCCGTCGAAGGCGGCACGGGTGTCGAGGTGCCGCATGCGATAGGCGGTCACGGCCGCCACGCTCTCATCTTCCGGATGCCACTTGTAGCCGCAGCCCAGCGGCAGCACGCCGTGCTGGCGCAGCGCCTCGGGCGCGGGCATGAATTCCAGGTAGATGCGATAGGTGCCGCCGTCGCCGATGTCAGGCTCGTAGGCGAAGAACATGGCGCGCGCCTGCTCCATGTCCTGCATCACCCGCAGCCACAGGGACTGCGGGATGGCCAGCTGGCGCGACAGCGTCGAGAAATCGAGCTGGCGCCAGTGCTCGCGACGCACGCCGAGCAGGAAGCGGTTGCCGACCAGGCCGGCGGCCGAGAACTTCATCGACCATTCGACGCCGTCGATCTGCTTGTCCTTGAACAGCGACAACAGGCGGTCCGCCCAGAGGCGGCGCTCCCCCCGCAAGGTATGCAGGGGGATGTGCACCTGTTCGTCGCCGGCGCCGGGCGCCGGTGTCAGCGTCGCGGTCGTCATGCCAGCCGCCAGGCTCAGGCCGCCGCTTGCCGCGGCGCGGCGTCGGTGGAGGACGAGACTTCCTCCTGCTGCTGGGCGCGCTGGCGCCGCTGGTCGTCCAGCATCGCCGCCAGGCGCGGCACGTTGCCGAGCGAGGCGCGGTGCAGTTCGATCAGGCGCAGGATGCCGGCGCGCTGCAGCTCGACCACGCGCACGTCATCCAGGCCCGTGAACTTCTGGTCGTCCACGACCCAGAAGCCGCTCAGGTAGCGTTCGCCGTCGGCCTGCGAGATGGTGATGGTCTTGGCCGTCAGCAGGCCCAGCTCGTTCAGGCGCTGCGCCATCTGCTTGGTCAGCTCCATCTCGCCCTGGAAGACGCGCAGGAATTCCATCATCTGCGTCAGGTAGCCGGTTTCCTTGCCGTCCTCGAACAGCGCCACGCCCTCGACGCCGTTGATGCCGGGATAGGACTCGTCGATGCACACCGCCAGGCGCTCTGCCTCGGACGTGGTGCCCAGCACGAAGGGATAGCGGCGCGCGAAGGCCGGCACATAGGTGTCCGCCTGCCACATGCCATCCGCCGTCACGAAGAGATTGGAGCGGTCTTCCAGGCCCAGCAGCACGGCGACATGAAAGTTGTTGTGCTCGTCGCCCACGAAGACGATGGGATAGTGGCGGCCGGCGTCGGCGAACTCGCTGGCGGCGATGGGCAGCGCGTTGGTGTCGCGGGCGAAGGCATAGTGATCCGGCTGGATCTGGATCTTCGTGTCTTGGTGCGCGGCACGGTCCAGCGCCACGGCGCGTTCGTAAAAAGCGGTTGCGGACATTTGGTAAACCCCCTGTAAAACTGTTACTCGTCTTTTCGTTGACATGCGCGCAGCGGCTGTCGCGCAACTCTCGGGAAACCCTGGATATTCGCGGGTTTTGGCGCATTGGCGGGCATTTCCAGCGCGCGCCGGTCGCCCTGAGATTTAGAAACAATTAGACCGAATCGTGTCGCCAGCCGTCTATGCCTGAAATTGGGTATTTCGCGTCGGACCAGTCCGAACCCCCGACTCGGACCGGGTTCAGCTCAGCCAGCCACGCGCCCGCGCGGCATGCACGGCTTTCGTGCGGGACGACACCAGCAACTTGCGATAGATGTGCTTGATGTGGCGCTCGACGGTGTAGCGCGACAGATGCAGTTGTTCGGCGATTTCGCGGTTGCCCAGGCCCGCGGCCACCAGGCTCAGGATCTGGCTCTCGCGCGGGCTCAGGGGGTCCGCCGCATCGGGCTGCTCCACTGGCGGACCGCGGAATTCCTGGATCAGGCGGCGCGTCACGAAGGGATCCAGCGGCGCGCCGCCGCTCAGCGCGCTGCGGATGGCGGCGCCGACCTCGATGTCGTCGCGCTCCTTGAACACATAGCCCGACGCGCCCGCGCGCAGCGCGGCCAGGACGTCATCCTCGAGGCGCCAGGCCGACACCACCACGATCGTCATGTCAGGGTTGGCCGCATACATTTCGGCGATGAGATCCACGCCGCTGCCGTCGGGCAGGTCCAGGTCCACCAGCGCCACGGACACGGGCTGGCGGGAGAAGCTGGTCCTGGCCTCGGCCAGCGACCCGGCGGAACACAGCGATGCCGGCTCGTAGCCGAATTGCATCAGGATGCCCTCGAGCCGGGTCCGTGCCTGTGGCTCCGCCCCGACCAACAGTACGGGCTGGCGCAGCACGAAGTCGAAGACGGACGATTGGGCGGACATGGAATCAAGACGGAAGCGACAAGGCCATACGGCGCCGTGCATGCGCCATGGCAGCCGACGGCGGATCAGATTCGTGCGGAAGGCTGAATACCAATACTGCGAATTCCGGGAGCGGAGCATAGCACCGGGTATTTTCAGGATTACTGGAATCCCAGCCGGTGTTTACCCTGCGTTCCATGGAAAACCCCAAGCCTGAAATCAATTCAATTTATATGGGCACAAATTCGATATATATTGAAATCTGTGATGAAATTAATTTCACGACTTGTTTTCCATAATCCGGCCGCGCATCAGTCTTTCGTACAGCCACGAGGGGTGGCGGTCGCACGATAGCAGCATTCCCAGCGGGCGGCATCAGACTTTGGTCGTAGGACAATCCCTCGTAGCCCGGATCCGAAAATCCCTTCCAACGCCGACTTTCGCCTGGAAAGACGGTATTCCAGACGAGGGACCGAATACTCCCTTCCAGCGCATTCGTCGCAACCTTGTTAATAAGCTTCGCGATTGCCCTTATTAATGTCGAGATAATTAATAATATTGTCGAGATGGGCCGGCATATCCACCGCCGCGTGCCGCCAGGCCCGCTCCGCCGCCCCCGGAATCAAGCGCCGCCCTGGTCGGCGAACTCGTCCACCACCACCTGCCGCAACCACTGATTGGCCGGATCCCGGTGATTGCGCGCGTGCCAGAACACATTGATGACCGACTCCGGGATCTTCACGGGACAGGGCGCGGTGGCCAGCCCGAAGGGCTTGCAGGCGCAGTCGGCGAAGCGCCGGGGCACGACGGCGATCATGTCGGTGGCCTGCAGCACCGGCCCCACCGCCATGAAATGCGGCACCGTCAGCCGCAGCCGCCGCCGGATGCCGGCGCGCTCGATGACCTCGTCCACCACGCCATGGCCGGTGCCCTCGGACACGATGGCCACCTGCTCGGCGGCGCGGAACTGGCGGATCGACACGCCCGAGCGCGCCAGCGGATGATCCTGGCGAAAGATGCAGACATAGGGCTGGCGAAACAGCCGGCGCTGGAAGAAGCCAGCCTTCAAGGCCGGCAGGAAGCCCATCGCCAGGTCCACCCGGCCGCGCTCCATCTCGTCCTTCACGTCCATCGAGGTGGTGCGCACCGTGCGGATGGTGACGCCCGGCGCCATGCCTTCCAGCGTGCGCATCAGCCTAGGCAGGAAATAGGATTCGCCCACGTCGTTGACGCCGATCACGAAGCCGCGCTCGCTGCCGCGCGGGTCGAAGGACGCGCGCGCGTTCAGCGTGCTGTGCAGCGCACCCAGCGCGTCGGCGATGGGCCGGGCCAGCGATTGCGCGTAAGGCGTGGGCACCATGCCGCGCGCGGTGCGCAGGAACAGCTCGTCGCCCAGCAGCTTGCGCAGCCGGCCCAGCGCGTTGCTGACGCCGGGCTGCGAGATGCCCAGGCTTTGCGCCACGGCCGCCACCCGGCCATGCTTCTGCAGCTCGTTGAAGACGACCAGCAGGTTCAGGTCCAGGTCTTTCAAGTCCATGCGCTTGTCTCCACCAATATTCATTCTGGTGATCTGTTTAATTTTCCAGATTCTATTTATTAATTTGCCAGACTGCCGGATCATTCCCGGATAACAAGCCAGCGACCACGACGCGCCGGCGCCGCCCGGCCGCGCCATGGCCGGCGACAACCTGGAGACAAGCATGTCCACGCCATCCATCGCCGCGCCCAGCGGCCGGAGGCGCCCATGAGCGCCGCCATCCCCGCCAGCCCCGAGGCCGCCGCCTGTCCAGGCGGCGACGCGCCGGCCGGCGC